>JANYEX010000046.1 GCA_025359725.1 Chitinophagaceae bacterium
ACCAATGTAAAACTTAATCCCAACGCTAAGAAAGCTCCAAAAGCATACGGACATCGCTTAAAAATCCGTATTCCTCTAAAGAGAAAAAGCAAATACACAAACATAATAAATGCCCCACCCAACAAACCATATTCCTCAATGATGATGGCAAAAATGAAATCCGAATAACAGTGTGGCAAAAAGTTTCGCTGCCTACTATTTCCTGGACCAAGCCCTACCAATATTCCCCCGTTTGCAATGGCTATTTTAGATTGTTGCACCTGATAGGGCACATCTTCTTTATCTGCATACACAAAATCTTGCACACGTTTTATCCAAGTAGAAGCACGAACCAATAATCCTCCATGCTTTTCTTCTTTGCTTGTCTCTTTTACCAGTTCTGTGTCTGGTTTGTTCTTATGCGTCAATACCGCAACAGAAATCAATATACCAATTGGAATAGCCGCAATTAGTATTGCTAATCCAATGTGTTTCAAACTAATTCTTCCTATAAACATCAACAGCAAAGAAGTTGCTCCTGTAAGCAATGCCGTAGATAAATTTGCTGGCATAATAAGGATACAAACAATGGCAACAGGAATGATGACAGGTAAAAATCCTTGTTTAAAATCCTTTATCACCTCTTGCTTTTTACTCATCACCCTCGAGATATACATGAATAGCGCAAGCCTGGCATAGTCGCTCGTTTGTATGGTGAGGTTGATGATGGGTACTTTAATCCACCTGCTACCTTCATTGATTTTGGCACCAAAAAACAAGGTATAAATCAAAAAAGGTATTGCTGTAATGAATAAAACCCACGCTATCCTGCTAAAAAGACTATAGTTTACCCGATGTAAAAAGTATATTATGACCAACCCCACCAGCATGAACGCAAGCTGTTTGAACAGGTATAGTTCGTTGTTTCCCTTATTCATTTTGTACGCAAGCGAACCAGTGGCACTATACACCACCAACACAGAAATGAGTGCCAGCAACACCACAATACCCCAGATAAACTTATCTCCACGCGTCCGCAGAGCCAGTTGGCTACGCATTCCCTGAATTGAGGGCATCTGTGAAAACAAGGTATCTGTCATAATTGATAATTTTCAATTGATAATTGATACGTTTTAATTGACAGATTGAATGTATCAATTGTCAATTATCCATTATCAATTCGCTTTAAAGCTCTCTCACTGCTTCTTTAAATAAATGTCCTCTTTGCTCATAATTCCTAAACAAATCAAAACTTGCACAAGCTGGGCTTAATAAAACAACATCTCCCTTTGTTGCCATTTTAAAACAAGCCCTTACGCAAGATTCCATGTCGCTAGTTTCTCTTATTGCAGGAACCATGTTCTTAAAATGATTCACAATTTTGCTACTGTCTTTGCCAAGACACACAATTGCTTTTACTTTTTCCTTCACTAAATCATCCAGAATACTGTAGTCATTGCCTTTGTCTTGACCACCAAGGATAAGCACCACTTGTCTATCAAGATTTTCCAGAGCATACCAAGTACTGTTGACATTAGTTGCCTTGCTGTCATTGATAAACTCAACACCACGGATAGTTGCCACGTGTTCTGCACGATGTTCCAGACCTTGAAAGTCTCCTACAGACTCTCTAATCATTTCCTTTCGGATACCCATTGTACATGCTGCGATTCCTGCTGCCATGGTGTTATAAACGTTGTGTTTTCCTTTAATAGCGAAGTCATAAATACTCATGCTTACGCGTTCTTCTTGAATGCGGAGAAGGACTTGATCGCCCTTTAAATGTCCGCCTTTTTTTAATTCATGCTTCATTGAGAATGGGAGTTTGTTTGTATGTACAGTTAGTGTATTTAATTTATTTGTTATCACTTCGTCATCATCGCAGTAAATGAAATAGTCCCCTTCCTGCTGATTTTCTATTATTCTAAATTTACTATTTATATAATTTTCAAACTCATAATCGTACCTATCCAGATGGTCTTCGGTGATGTTTAGTAACAACGCCACATCAGGCCTAAACGTCTCTATATCATCCAATTGAAAAGAACTTATTTCTGCCACATACAACGCTTTCGGGTCTTCTGCCACCTGCTTCGCAAACGAATAACCAATGTTGCCTACCAATGCACAATCCAGTCCTGCTTTTTTACAGATATGATAGATTAAACTAGTGGTTGTACTCTTTCCGTTGCTACCCGTTATCGCTATTATCTTGGCAGTTCCCTTAAAGCGATATGCCAATTCTATCTCCCCAATAACTTTTATTCCCTTTGCCCTAATCTTTTTTACCAGTTCATTCTTCTCAGGAATACCTGGGCTTTTTATTATTTCATCCGCCTCTAAAATCTTCTCTTCTGTATGTCCGCCTTCCTCAAACTCAATCCCATTAGCTATTAATTCCTTTTTATATCCCTCTTTCAATAAACCCCCATCGCTCAAAAACACTTCATAGCCATTCTTCTTTCCTAACAATGCCGCACCAACCCCACTTTCGCCACCACCTAGCACAACCATGCGATGCTGCCCCTCTGCCCCTAGAGGGAAGTCCAAAGCAACTCCAGCATTGTCATTTCCTAGTATTTTCTTCTTTTCCATTTGTCTTTCTTTATGCTCTCTTCCGCCACTGAGGCTCAGAGAAGCCCTATTTTATTCATGAACATTTTCATTTTATTCATGAACATATTCATTTTGTTCATGAACAAAATGCCCCTCTCCTACCTAATCTTGAGCGTGATGATGGATAAAACCACACATATCAACGTTACAATCCAAAACCTTACTGCTATCTTACTCTCATGAAAACCCTTCTTTTGATAGTGGTGGTGCAACGGACTCATCAAGAAAACTCGGCGCCCCTCACCATACTTTTTCTTAGTATATTTAAAGTAACTCACCTGAATAATTACGCTTAGGTTCTCTACCAAAAAGATGGCACAGAAGAAAGGAATCAATAATTCTTTTCGAACGATAATAGCCAGAGATGCGATGATACCTCCCAAAGCCAAACTACCCGTATCACCCATAAAAACCTGGGCTGGAAAAGAATTGTACCACAAAAACCCGATGCAAGCCCCCACAAATGCACCAATAAAAATGCTTAGCTCGGCAGAGTTGGGGATGTACATAATGTTTAGGTATTCGGCAAAACGAATATTACTGCTTACATATACAAACACTCCTAAACAAATACCAATCAGGGCACTTACCCCTGCCGCAAGACCATCTAACCCATCGGTAAGATTGGCACCATTAGATACAGCCGTGATGATAAACGTGACAGCTAGAATGTAGATAATCCATGTGAACTTTTCGGCACCTGGCCCTATCCAACTGATAATTTTACTATAGTTAAACTCATGATTTTTTACGAAAGGGATAGTTGTAATCGGCGTTCTAACCCTAGCAAAGTGGTGAGCTTTTCCGTCATAAATCCTAATAGTATCACCAATTAACTTCTCTCCTTTTTGAATAACAGAATCGGAGATAACATGCTGTGGAGAATATATTTCACGCTGCACTTCTACACTTTTCGCAAAGTATAAAGTTGTGCCAATGATGATGCCCAACCCTACCTGACCAAATATTTTGAAGCTACCCGCCAAGCCGTCGCTATCCTTTTTCTTATACGTTCCGCCACTAGCAAGGACTTTCTTTTTAGCCGATATTTTAAGATAATCATCAATAAAACCAATAATTCCAAGCCATACGGTAGTTAAAATCATGAGGCGTATGTAGGTTTTGTGTAGGTTGGCAAACAATAAAGTGGGTATTAAAATACCCATCAAAATGATGATACCACCCATTGTAGGTGTTCCTTTTTTGGCATGTTCACCTGCCAAACCAAGCTCACGCACACTTTCGCCAATCTGTTTTTTTTGCAAGAATAGAATCACCTTTTTACCAAAAACGGTGGTGATTATCAAAGAAAAAACAATAGCCAACGCCGCCCTGAACGTGATATATTGAAATATCCCGAACCCCGAAATGTGGAACTCTTGTTTTAACCAGATAAAAAAGTAATAAAGCATCTCTTTTTAGTTATAAGTTGTAGGTTATAAGTTGTAAGTTTTTTGTTTCGAGCATCAGCGTGTTTAAAATCACCACCTAATACCTATTACTTAATACTTATTACCCTAATTTCATTTGTTCAACAGTTCAAAAACCTCTCGCAAAACCTCTTTGTCGTCAAAAGGATATTTCGTTCCCTTTATGTCCTGATATTTCTCATGACCTTTTCCAGCAATCAAGATAATGTCATCATCTTTTGCCAAGCTTACTGCTGTTTTAATGGCTTCTTTTCTGTCGGCAATGGAAATGTATTTTCTTTTAGCCGCACTGTCCAAACCCGTTTCCATATCTCTCAAAATGTCTGCAATCTCCTCGCTTCTTGGGTTGTCACTGGTAAGAATAACCTTGTCGCTCATGTTGCAGGCAGTCTGCGCCATGATAGGTCTTTTGGTTTTATCCCTATCACCACCACAGCCAACAACGGTAATTACCTGTTCATACCCCTTCCTCAACTTCTTGATAGTACTCAAAACATTTTCTAACGCATCGGGCGTGTGGGCATAATCAACAATACCGATGATTTTGCTACGGCTTATAACATAATCAAAACGGCCCTCGGCACCTGTAAGCATACTAAGTGTGGTTAGAACTTCGAACTTATCCTCCCCTAGATTAACCGCTGCGCCATAAACTGCCAACAAATTATAAGCATTAAATTCACCAATCAACCTAAAATGAACCTCAATCTCATTCACTAACATCTGCAAACCTGTAAGGGCATTGTCCAAAATCTTACCCTTGAAATCAGCTATCGTCTTTAGACTGTAGGTATATTTTTTAGCAATTGTATTCTGCAACATCACCATACCACGTTTATCATCAGAGTTAGTGATTGCAAAAGCAGTTGAAGGCAAATCATCAAAGAACTTTTTCTTCACTTTGATATATTCATCAAAGGTTTTATGATAATCCAGATGGTCGTGGGTGATATTGCTGAATAATCCGCCAGTAAAATGCAACCCTGCAATCCTGTTTTGATGGATAGCATGACTACTACATTCCATAAAAACGTGTGTGCAGCCCTTGTCAACCATCAAACTTAGCAAAGCATTTAAACTAACCGCATCGGGCGTGGTATGAGTGGCAGGAATAATCTCGTTACCAATTAAGTTTTGAATGGTACTCACCAACCCGCAGGTATAACCCAACTTTGTAAAGAGCTTGTAAAGGACTGTTGCAATGGTTGTTTTGCCATTTGTGCCAGTAACTCCCACCAATTTTATCTTCTTGGAAGGCTCTCCATAAAACTGATGCGCCATGAGGGCGACAGCCTCACTAGAATCTTTCACTTCTATGTAAGTAATTTCTTCCTTTATTTCAGTAGGAATTGTTTCGCAAACGATAGCAACTGCACCAGAGATTATCGCTTGATTAATAAATAAATGACCATCGCTATGCACCCCGTTTATAGCTATAAACACACATCCCTCGGTAACCTTACGACTGTCGATGGCAATTAATTTTACAGCAACATTTGTATTGCCAATCACTTGCTTCAAACGCACCTTGTATAATATGTCTTGCAGTGTTTGCATCTAGTTAAGTTCGATATTTAATAATTGACCATGCGCTATTGACTGCCCTTCGGCAATAGATTGATTGGCAACCCTGCCTTTTCCTTTTAAGTTTATCTTCAATCCCAAACTCTCGCACAATACCACCGCATCTTTTAAGCCCATTCCTTTCAGTGAAGGCATGTAAGTATTACTAATCATCTTTTCTGAAAGAGAAGTATTGAAGCTACTACCATCAAGGTTTACTATTTCTTCAGTATTCTTGCCATCATCTCTATAAGGAATCTTTACGGTATTCAATACCTGTGTTATATCCTGTTTCAATCCTACATAATTAAAGATGCTGCTGTCTATCTTGACGGTATTGGTTGCATAATTATTCTGACGGACATAAGTGGTATATAACCTATCGGATATTTCCTTAAACACTGGCCCTGCCACAGCCGCACCGTAGAAAATAGCCGCATGAGGTTTGTTTTTTATCACTACCACGCAGGTATATTGAGGATTTTCTGCTGGAAAATAGCCTGCAAAAGAGCTTTGATAAATCATATCCTCATATCCCTTGCTGCCATTTGCTACCAAGGCAGTACCTGTTTTACCCGCAACTTTATAAGCCGAATGTTTGAATAGCTCAGCAGCAGTTCCTTCTATGCAAACACCTTCCAAACATTCATGCAGTTGCTTTATAGTTTCATCGCTACACAGTTTATCAACTACAATGTAAGGTTCACGCTCATCAATTACCTCACCTTGATCCTTAACAGAACTCAACAGATAAGGCCTCATCATCTTTCCGTTGTTAGCAACGGCATTATATAAAGTAGCCGTTTGCAAGGGAGTAACCTCCACATTATATCCAAAAGCCATCCATGGCAAAGTATTAGCATTCCAGTATTTACTACCCGGTTTGTGCATTATCGGACTTCTTTCACCAGTGATGTCAATACCTGTCAATGTATCCAAACGCATACCATGCAAGTGATTAATAAACTGACTAGGACTATGAACATAAGCGCCGTAAGCCATTTTTGCTAAGCCCACATTGCTACTTAATTCGAAGGCTTGCTTGGCAGAAACCAACATCCTTCCATGTTTTTCGGAATCAAATACCGTCTGACCATTTATTTCCCAAACGCCACCGTTCAGGTTTACCTGACTTTGGAGGTTTACTTTCTTATCCTCCAACAAGCTTAGCATGGTAGCCAACTTGAAAGTAGAACCAGGCTCCGATGGACTAATAGCGTAATTAAAGTCTTCGGCATAAGTGCCATCCGTACGTCTACCAAGGTTAGCCATTGCTTTTACCTTACCCGTTTTTGTTTCCATAATGATGGCGCAACCATGTTCCGCCTCATTCTGAACCATCATCTTCATCAGTGCATTCTCGGTAACTTCCTGAATAAATACATCTAAAGTGGTTACAATATCCTTTCCGTTCTCAGGTTCTATTTGATAATCCTCTACGGGAACACTAACGCCGCCTGCTATGTAACGAACAAGGCGTTTACCACTTGTGCCTTTCAATAACGTGTCATAAGTCTGCTCCAATCCAATCTTCTGAGCGTTTTCCCTATCCAATCCAATTGTTCTGTAAGCAAAAAGCTTGTAGGGATTTAATCTAATAGTCTTTACACTTTCAATAAACCCACTCTTGTTTCTACCCAAACGCACCAAGGGGAAGGTTTTTAACTCTTGGTACTGTCTGTAAGAAATATTCTTCTGAAGTTCAAAGTGCCTGTCCTTCGTTTTGTAGCCATGAAGCAACATGCGCTTATATTCTCCTTCCGAGTTATCCTTAAAAAGGTTTGCCAAGCAGTAACTCAAGCTATCCAAGTTTTCTCTAAAGTGGATACCGCTCTTTTGTCTAAGTCCATCAGCACCAAAATCTATATAAACATCAAATTGAGGAATGCTAGTGCTTAACATCTTGCCATCCTCGCTGTAGATTGTTCCACGCTCTGGGTCAACTTCTTCAATCTTTTGGTGAAGACTATCACTCATGCTTTTCCAATAATGCCCTTGAAACTGCTGAATGTAAACCGCCTTGCCAAAAATGGTCAGACACACCACTACAATGAAGATGTAGCTGAGGTAAACCCTCCACAGTATGTCCTTTTTTACTTCCATTCGTTTTTTTAGTTATGAATTATGAGTTATGAATTATGAGTTCCTACACTCATAATTTATAACTCATCACTTTTTATTTTTTTACTTCCGGCTGCAACCTAACTGGCACATCCTTCGTTATTTTCAATCCCAATGGCTCCGCAGCTTTCTCAACTTGCGCCTCCTCGCTTTTATACATCACCTCACTCTTCACCGTCTTGTATTCGTATTGCAAATCCTTAATCTCTTGTTTTGTCTTGCTTATGTTGCGTATTGTCTTGTCCACCATGTGCCCATTTGCTATGTATAAAACCGCCAAGACCGTCAAGAACAAGAAGAAGTTTAGGTTTTTGGTAATCCAACGTCCACCAGATATTGCATCACTCAAGCCTTTCAGCTTGTTTTGCTTTACCTCGCTTTTGTTACCACCTTTTACTTCTTTCGCCATTTTTCATTTTTTTATTTAACCCCTTCTCCAAAATCCCTAACTCATAATTCATAACTAGTTAATTCCTCACCGCAACCCTCAGTTTTGCGCTTCTACTTCTTTTATTCAGCTTCCGCTCCTCTTCCGTAGCTGTTATTGGCTTCTTATTTATCAAAGTCCATTTGTGTTCTTTTATCGTCTGCACAAACGGATTATCATCTATTTCTTCTTCAAACCCACCACTCTTAAAAAACTGTTTTGCCAGTCTGTCTTCCAGTGAATGGAAGGTGATAATTGCTGCCCGTCCACTCGGTTTTACTGTTTCATTCAGTTGCAACAACATCTCTTTCAATACTTCCATCTCACCATTCACCTCAATCCTCAATGCCTGAAACACCTGCGCTAGATATTTATTAGGATTCCCTTTTACCACAGGTGCAATCATCGCTTTAAACTGAAGTATCGTTTGTGCCTGCGTTTGTTTCCTGCTTTCTACAATGTGCTTTGACAGTGTTTTAGAGTTACTCACCTCGCCATATTTTTCAAACAACTGGTGCAATTCACTTTCCGAGTAAGTTGCTATCAGGGTAGCCGCCGTTAGCAATTGTCTCGTATCCATCCGCATATCCAACGGTCCATCAAACCTTATCGAGAAACCCCTATCACCTTCGTCAAACTGATGGCTACTTACTCCTAAATCTGCCAACACCCCATCTACTTTTGTTATCTTATGCAACCGCAAAAAGCGTTGTATGTATTTAAAATTCTCTGGCACAAATGTTATCCGCTCATCTTTTGGCAGGTTATTGATGGCATCTGCATCTTGGTCAAAAGCAATCAACCTTCCTTTCTTTCCTAGCTTCTCCAAAATCCCTCGGCTATGTCCGCCACCACCAAATGTGCAGTCCACATAAATACCGTCTTCCTTTATATCCAATCCTTTAATGACCTCTTCAAACAAAACAGGAACGTGATACACCTCGCCGCTCTCTTTTTCTATTGAATGATTCTTTTCCATTTTTTCTTTGTTTATCAAATCAGTCAATACCCTTCTTGCTTTTACATTATTCCCGCCATCACCTCATTTGCCAAATCGCTGAATTCTTTCGGAGAAACTTCTTCAAACATGCGTTTATACTTTACCGTATCCCAAATTTCAAATCGATCTATCACTGCGTTTATAGTTACATCCTTGGTTATGGATGCGTATTCTTTTAAGGTTGACGGCATCAACATCCTTCCTGCGGAATCCAATTCTATTTCAGTGGCTCCTCCCAAAAACAAACGGGTAAATTCTCTTACCTTATTATCGAACTGATTTAGCTTTTTAAATTTCTCCATAATGCCTTCCCAGGTTTTCATTGGGTATAAAGTGATACATTTTTCAAACCCTCTAGCAAGCATAAACTTGTTTTCGCCTTCTTCAAACTGCTTTTTCAGGGCACTGGGTAACAAGAAGCGACCCTTCGCATCTATTGTTGCCTCATATTCACCGTGAAAAAAACTCATTTGCTTTAATTGAAAATTATTATTACCACTTTATGACACAAAATAACACTTTTTCCCACAAACTGACATCATTTTGACGTTTTGTATTTATCCACAGCAATTTATTGGGCTAAAAAGCAGTACCACAAAGGGTTTGAAGGATTTTTAAAAAATATACCCCTACTTCTACTGTTAATAGACTGTGGATAAGTGTGGAAAACTCGGCAATAGCAAGGATACTTATTAACTCACCTTACGCATATTTATCAACAAAATACGTTTTTAGATACATGTTGTTTTGCTAAATTGTGTTGATTTGTATACCGATTATCTACAGGGCAGTTTGTCAAGTAAGTTGTACTGTTTTATCAAGAGTTCTTGAGGGTAAAATCAGCCATGACGGGTTTACAAGAATGTTGCAAAGTGGGGTGCTATCATCAAGGTATCTTTGGGTTGCGGCCAAGCCCTTGTGCAGCGATATTGCATCAGATGATGCGGTTCAAGCGAAGCCTTACAGCCAAGTCAACTCGTTGGTTAGCTATCATTTTGACCATACGGTTGGCAGAAGCGTGAAGGGGGTTAATTTTTTAACAGCCCTGTACCATGGCAATGGAAGAAGCGTACCTGTTGGTGTTGAATTTATCATCAAGGATGAGGCATTTGTGTTTGATGGTAAAACAAAGTATCAATCAAGCATCGGTAAGAATGAGCTTTTCAGGGATATGGTGAGGTGGGCAGTGAACAAGGAGTTAAGGTTTAGGTATGTTTTGAGTGACAGTTGGTTCTGCAATGCAGATAATATGCGTTTTATCAACGACGAAACCGAAAGTTACTTTGTCATGGCGATGAAAGATAACAGGCGGGTTGCATTGAGTTTGGAAGAT
>JANYEX010000117.1 GCA_025359725.1 Chitinophagaceae bacterium
AGGACTGGTTACGGTTGTTTGCGTAGTATTTGGTATTGACACCATTACTGATAACGAAGATTTGAACGTATTGGAATAAGGCAGCACTTGCACCGAATGAGTGCCGTTGATAACGATTAATCTGGTTAAAGGCTTCTTTCAGTTCCAACCCCCTACGCTTCAATTCTATTTGTACTAGTGGTAAACCATTTATCAATAGGGTAACATCGTAGCGGTTCTTATAAGTGCCTTCAATGGTTACCTGATTGGTAACTTGAAACTCATTTTGACACCAGTGTTCGCTATTGATAAACTCAAAATAGAGGTTGTCGCCATTATCCCTTACAATGTGTTGTTTCTCTCTTAATGTCTTCGCTTTCTCAAATACGCTACCCTTGCTTAGTATATTCAGTATCCTTTCAAACTCATTCTGGGATAGGCTTATGTTGTTATGCTTTTCTAGTTGACGCTTTAGGTTGCCTATCAACTCCTTTTCATCGTTGATGGATACCAAACCATAACCCAACCTTTGCAGTTGCGCCACCAATTGTTCTTCTAATATTTGTTCAGGTTGTTTTGCCATTCAAAAAGTTTTAGATTCAAGCTATTTCCACACTTGATGATTTTGCCAATTACTCGAAAACCCCATTTCTTTTTCTTGTTTTAATGGACAATTTGAAATCAATTCTATTAATTGTTGTTTAAAGGCGTTTTTAGATTCAATGCTATTCAGCGTATAAATGATGCAACAAATTACTGCATATAATTTATTGGGATAGATATTGTTTATATCATTCTTGGAAAGAAACGGATGAACTGTATTGTAGGGTAAAGTGGGATGTGCTGTTAATCTCCTATTCCATAGTCTTCCGTGGTGGGCGCAAATATTTCGCATATTTGTAAAACAAAGCATCCAATTCTCTAACACTTCAAATTTTTTAAGCCCAAAGTATAAAGCCACTGCATCTTTCTCACTTCCTTTTTTTAAGTTCATGTAAATCTTAGATAAAAGTCCAATGCTTGCAACTTCTATACTCATCCATGAAGGAGGTTGTGTTGGTGAAGTGTATTTTGTTTTATAATGCTTGATAAAGGTTTCATCGCTCCTATCTATTTCTTCATTAAGGGTTTGTATCTGTTGGGCAAATCTTGCAGTATCCCTGTAAATTAATGGGTCTAACTGCCAATGACTACCAAAAGACTTTGAGAATTGATAAATAATTTGTGTACGCAAGGCAATTTCAATTTCTTCTAATGCTGAAAAAATCAATTGCCTTAGCCTACTGTCAAATTGATATAGCTGAAAAATTTCCTCAAAAGTTACTGATTTAATAAACGGGTGTGAACTTATAGAGTTGTCTTGAAAAGGATATGTGTAAGCCCTAAGTCGGTAAAAGCTAACTACAGAAAGTGTTTTTTCGGCATACGCATCATCAGCTATAATTAAACCACGTTGTTTTAAAGTTGCTATTTGAGCTGGAACTGAGATAAATGGCTTAGTGTATTTCATTTGTTGGATTTATGGCAACCCTATAAAAATCGAAAACCTGCCCAAGTGAGCTGTTCTTATGGGAAGCCTGGCAGGTATTATTAAACGCAAATATATAGTTATTCACAAATTGTTCTAAATAAATTCTAAAATAGTTCTCCAATTTTTCCCTTTTAATGTCAAATCCTTATCCAAATAATATCTTTTTAAACACCGCTACTAAACAAACATCCGCTGCAATAACCCCTTTTTCCATTGTTCAGGTGGCTTGGCCATAACTTAATAGAATTTATCTTTTTCCCAATTGGCAACATTGGTTTCAATGTATTGGTGAATGTTATTGAATGAATCAGCATCCCTAATGATATGATCATAAAAACGGGATTGCCATTGAAATGTAGAATCAAGTTTATGTGCGTGTTTTGTTACAACAGATTTATAAGAACCTACAATGGACGATATTGTATCCTTGCCTTGATTTTGGAATCTTTTCTGCCCAATAGATGGTGATTTATCATCACCATCTGTAGAGACAAGGCATTGCCTAGTCTCTATGTCAATAGGCCTTGTCTCTACGTCAATAGGCCTTGTCTCTATGTCAATAGGCCTTGTCTCTATGTCAATAGGCCTTGTCTCTACGTCTTCAGGGTTTAATTCTATATTCTCTATATTCGAGACAAGGCATTGCCTTGTCTCTACAGTTTTATTAATTATTAAAATCCCGTGTGTATGATTAGGCATTACCACAAAACTACCCAATTCAACAAAAGAAAAATGGTTGGGAATTTCTGTCCAATATTGTTCTGCCAATTTACCAATGGGTGTTGGTTCCATTATTTTATCTATTTCGCCAAAAAAATGCAACCTGTCTTTGGTACAAATAGTAATAAAATAGGCAGCATTATCCGCATAATCCCAATTTTGAAGACGCGCAGAAGGAATGCGGTATTTATTTTGATATTTTTCGTTCATTATGTATGTTTATAAATTGCATTAAATTACCTGTAAACGTACAAAAAACAATTTATAAATCGTATTTACCCAATATCTGGCATCCCGCACCATACCTTAAAACATATTCCCACCGTAGAGACAAGGCAATGCCTTGTCTCTACGTAAATAGGCATTGCCTCAATACCTTTAGGGTTTAATTATATGTGTAGAGACAAGGCAATGCCTTGTCTCTACGTAAATAGGTATTGCCTCAATACCTTTAGGGTTTAATTATATATGTAGAGACAAGGCATTGCCTTGTCTCTACGTAAATAGGCATTGCCTCAATACCTTTAGGGTTTAATTATATATGTAGAGACAAGGCAATGCCTTGTCTCTACACAAACATCCGCTGCAACAACCCCTTCTTCCATTGTTCGGCAAGGGTTAGTTGGTTGGTAATATTAGCCATCTTTTCATCTATGGCTGAAAGGAAATTGGCTATCTTGGTTTGCTCAGGAAGGGAAGGTAAAATAATATCTATTGATTTAATGTCACTTCCACTTACAGCAGTAAATGTTGTTCCTTGTTCTAAACGAACCCATTTAAGTTCATAATCTATTAGAAACTGATAAAGAAATTCGTTATTGATTAACTCACTATTTTTAATAGCACAAACACCCCTACCTATACAAGCATTATGTATTGATTTAGCAATAGCTCCTACGGGTGCTCTCACAGTTAATATTAAATCACCAACTTCACATTCTTTGGTAGGCTCACTTGTCCAATTTCTAGGGTTTGTTCTTCTATTTGAAATATCTGCATTTCCTTGAATCAAGTATTTACCTATTCCTTCA
>JANYEX010000137.1 GCA_025359725.1 Chitinophagaceae bacterium
ATAGGGGTACTGATGTAACCATACTACAGAAGATAATGGGGCATAACGACATCAAAACAACCATGCGATTTGCATACTAGCAAAGAGGATTTATTGAAAATATAAAGCCCATTGGACACATTAAATTTAGAGGTATAAAAAATTGTATTTTTGCATTTGCGCAACAGAAACAAACTAGCGCATATTTAAGAGTTGTTGGCAAGCTTATAAACAGACACTTCGCAATTGAAAAATCATTTTAAATATTGGACTTTTGTTTTGTTGTTTTCTTATGGACTGACAACTAGTATTCATTATTTGCTTAGACCATTATGGTTTGACAAAAGCGACGAACATACCGGTTTGACAACATTTGAAATGTTTTTCACAATAGCAATACTTCCAGTTGCGTTGGTGACAACTATATATTGGGTGACAAAAAAGTTGGACAAAAAGAATTGGTTTTTCTTATCAGCAATTATTATTTGTAGTTGCATTTATCTTTCTGCTCGACTACATTTTATTAATTGGGCTGACTCAATTGGCAGTCGGACACATCCAGACAATGAAACATTAATGGTGATGGCTTTTGAGTGGCAAGTTGGACTTATAGTTACATTAATTGGACTGACAATTTGCTTTGTTAGAATTTATAGAAAAAAGAAGATAGTCCTACCAACATGACAGGACAAGCCAGCCACCAACATTGGGTTTTATGCAAGTTGGGCTTGACCTTGTAACATCGGCTAATTGCAAATTTCAGCTTCAGTTTTGGCTTAACGTTATAAATTTGGCAGAGAATAAAATAGCAGCAATATTGCAATTATCAACTATGAAATGTGCGTATTGTGCGAACTCACATTTCACAATTATAACCTTTCTTCATTTTTTGCCATTATTTTACAGAGATATAAATAATGGTAATCAACATGTTTGACATACAACTTTTTCAAATCTTAAAACAAAAGATAGAAGAACAAGAAGCAAAAGCTTTGGTAAGCTTTGTTGATGGCAAGACAAAGGACAACAATCAAGTAAACCTAAACATCTTGGCTACGAAGGAGGATATTTTTAAACTGGAAGTCAAGATAGCAGATGCGAAATAAGAAATGATTAAGTGGCTGTAACAGTTGGTTTGATAATGATTTATTTGAAAAAATAACCTATTCCACTCATTCAGATATCAGATCAGCACATCAAATAGTATAAGATAGAAGGGATGTTTCTCCCCAAAAAACAATAAAAGTGCAGTTACTACCTAATGGTGGTGGCTGTACTTTTAAAAATGAAATAGGGATTAATCACCAAAGAACACATAGCTCTTAAATGATTTTATTTTACGCTTTTATGTGCGGTAGAAAGGAGGCTTTTCCTTGGTATCCTATTTGTCTTCTTGAACTCAATGGCAAAAGAAATTACAAAACATTCTCACAATATCTCTATCCTAAATTTTAATATATAATTAAACTACAATCGGTAAAACTTTCAGCAATCTGTTTATTTTTGTTTCATGCGTAAGTACCCTTTCTTTCTTCTTCTTATCACACTAGGTGTAGGTATCAGTTCATTTCATAAACCTAAATATGATACAGGTATTTATCTTATTGTAGATAAATCTAAATATGAGATGAGGGAATATGATGCCGATGATAATTGGTTGGTTACCTATCCATGCGTTTTTGGTAGCGATGACCAAAGCGATAAAATGACCGAGGGTGATAGACGCACACCAGAGGGGGTTTATCATGTTGTACTAAAGAAAGTACATCCTAAATGGGATAAATATTTAGGACTTGATTATCCGAATGCTGAAGATATTGCAAAATTCAACGATAGAAGGGCGAAGGGGTTCATCCCTGCCGCTGCCAAAATTGGTGGTGCAATAGGTATTCACGGCACATGGCCAAAGCAAGATTTTGTGGTTGATTATCTCCAAAACTGGACGAATGGTTGCGTCTGCACCAAAAATGAATATATCGACGAAATATTTAAGAACGTTCCAGTAGGAACAAAGGTCATTATTAAGCAGTAAATTCTTAACTAATCCAACGGATTTTTATCTGAACTTGAAAAACAATATAATCTAAAGTACATGCCTCTTTATAATAGCTTATAATACCTAACCTTTAACTTCTAAAATTAGCTACCGAGAAAAGCGTCCAAATGTCAGAGGGAGTAAAGGTAAACTGCCCGTACTTGTAGGTGCCAGTTGGCTGAAGTGTATAAGAAAAATCGCCAGTTAAAAAATAAGCAGTCCCGCCTATCAATCTGAACACTTTCGATTTAAAAGGGGAAGCTTCAAGTAAAAGATGTGCATTACTAAATGAATTAGATTTTAAAACTTTGTCAGCAGCAAATTGATTTACAGTACTTGCAGTGACGGACACGCCAGGTAAATAACTATACCCACCTCGTACATACAAACGATGGGTAAGTTGTTTCTTTAAGTCGATACCGACCCCTTGGCTTCCAGCTGTTAAACCTACAACTAAGGGCTTTTTAATCGTACCCTCTTTTGTAGTAATCTTTTTCTGTGCTGTAGCACATAGCCCCAATAGCAGCAAAGATGCCAAACCAATACACTTTATTGGTTGTAGACTTTTTTGTTTGTTGTTCTCTGCCTAATTTATTTTTAAGTTTTGCGACTACTTTTTATTGGTTTCGGCTTATCCGTTGTTAGTTTAGATATTGCGACTTGTGTTTAATTTTCCTAAAATACAATTACAAAACTAGCCCCTTAAAATACTGTACAACTAGTACTTCTTTGTTTCTTACATTTCTTCAAACTTCTTATCCTTTATTTCATAAATCATAAATACTTTTTCATAAACTAATTTCTAAAGTTGATGAGTAACAAACAGTAATTTCACTAGACAAGCTTTACAAATACTTTTCTGCTTAGTATCACAACATATTGACATTAAAAAACAAGTGTAGGATATAATCTTATCTTCTAATAGTCAAACAGTTAAAACACTGAATTTTATGTAGTAACGATAAGTCATATTAATTCCACAAAGCCCAATTAAAACAATCTATTTTTACCCCAAAAGATTGGAATGGAAAAACCGACCCAAAGCGATATACCCAAATCTTTCTTTTTTTAGATTTTTAAAATAAAAAGTGCAGCCAATCGACGAGGTAATAACTGCACTTTTTTTATGTGGAAGAAGGAGATAAAACAGCGACTTTAATTGAGTATGGCTTCTGTTTTGATTATGTCAAATTTTTCTTTGAGGGTGTTGATGGCATCCCATCCGCCATTCACGTTTCTGATGTTGTGGATGCCTTGGCGTTTTAGCAGCGAGCAGGCAATTACGCTTCGGTAGCCACCGCCACACTGAACGTAGATGTTGTAATGCTCGTCGAAATCGGACATTGTGCCAGGGTCTGTTAGGGTTTCTAAGGGTGTGTTGAGGGCTTGCTTTAGGTGTCCATTATCAAATTCTACTTCTTTGCGTACATCCAAAACAACGAGGTTTGTATCAAAAGAAATGTCCATTGCTAGCTCATCTACTTCTACATCTATTACCAAATCAATGGGTAGCCCTGCCTCTTTCCATGCCTCGTAGCCACCAGCTAAATAACCGCCCACTTTCTCGAGGCCTACCCTTGCCAAGCGCACGATGGACTCTTCCTCTTTGCCCGCTTCGGTAACCAAAAGAATGGTTTTATCGAAGGACAACAAACTTGCAGCCCACTCGGCAAAGCGACCATCTAGCCCAATAGAGATGGCAGAGGGAATAAAACCTTCCACAAAAGTTTTTGGGGAGCGAGTATCTAGCACTACAAAATTATCGTCGTACATTTTATCCTTAAACTCGGTTATAGACAAAGCGGTTAGTCCCTTTTCCATAATAGCATTTAAACTTTCGTATCCTTCTTTATTAATCATCGCGTTTATGGGGAAATATTTGGGTGGTTCTACCAACCCAGTTGTTACTGTCTTTATAAAATCTTCTTTTGATTGATTTTGCAAGGCGTAGTTGGTAGTTTTTTGTTCGCCAATGGTGCCAACATGTTCCTTGCCCAAATTCTTTCCACAACTACTGCCAGCCCCATGACCGGGATAAATTATTGTATCGTCGTTGAGGGTAAGAATTTTTGTTTGGATACTATCAAAAAGGATTCCTGCCAAATCTTGCATAGACAGTAAATCATTCTGCGCAAGGTCTGGGCGACCAACATCTCCCAAAAACAGGGTATCCCCAGTAAAGATTGCATGTTCTTTACCGTTCTCGTCAATCAATAAAAAGCAACTGCTCTCCATCGTATGACCTGGGGTATGCAATAATTTAAGGGTAATGTTTCCAATTTTAAACTCCTCCCCATCCTCGCCAATATAAACTTTAAATTTAGCTTTGGTATCAGGACCATAAACAATGGGCGCACCTGTTTCTTTTGCCAAATCGAGATGACCACTTACAAAATCTGCATGGAAGTGGGTTTCGAAAATATATTTAATGGTAGTATTTCTCTCTTTTGCCAACTGCAAATATTCGGCAATATCCCTCAGAGGGTCAATAATTGCAGCCTCTCCATTGCTCTCGATGTAATAGGCATACTCGCTAATGCAACTAGTAAATAGTTGTTTAATGTACATATTCAACACTGAATTATTACTAAATAAGAACAAAAGTACTATTAAGCAACGAGGTCTTTTATGAAATTGTTTATTTCATCGATACGCTCATAGTTTACAGAATAAAAAATAAACTTACCATCCCTCTTTGTTGTAACCAACTGCGCCAAGCGAAGAATAGCCAAGTGCTGGGAAGCTACAGATTGCTCCAATCTAAGTTTCACATAAATTTCAGTAACAGTCATCTTCTTCGATTCATTCAGCAACTTAATTATTTGCTGTCTCAACTTATGGTTAAGTGCTCTCAAAATAGCGGCACTTTTTTTAGTCTGAATGAGATCAACCTTAATAGTTATCTCGCCATTGGATAACGTCAACGTAGAATTTGATGATGACATAAACTAAATTTTGTGATGAATAAATACAATTTGATAGAAATATAATATTTAAATAAAGTATGACACCAAAATGTGCAAAGTCGATGTTTTTGGGTCTATAATTTACTCTTTTCGGCAAAAAACACCTCTTTTATGTAGAAAGGCTCACTGTACGCCAAATTATTATTTTTAATATTTGTAAAAGTAATTTCGGACATTGATGCTAATGCTTTTGTTTTATCTAGCTCTTCTATGGTTATGAAATCTGCATTTTGGCTTTTAGTTAATAATCTAAATTTTGGAGAACCATTACCCGAAAAGAATACTTTACGCTCATTTAACTGCTCGAAAAGAGAGTTTGAATCTAGAACTAAAGCATTTGGCTTGATGATGTTTTCTAGCGTGTGGTTGTAAACAGCCGTAAAAACTTCTAGGCGTCTTGCATCTATCATAGGACAAAAAAGATAGTCTGAAACTTCAATATTATTGAAAGCAGCACGCCTGATGGTTGCTTGGGCTAAAAGTTCCAGAGTATTTATCAGAAGTAAAGGCTTGTTTAGCACAAAACACAATCCTTTAGCTGATGAGAGTCCAACTCTCAAGCCTGTATAACTTCCGGGGCCATTAGCAACTGAAATTGCATCTAACTCGCTGATTTCAGTTTTAGTTTTTGATAATAATGAAGCAATCGCTTTTTGGATAAACGAACCATGCTGTTTTGGTTCAGTGTTAGTTTCGCTACCTAATATCACACCCTCTTTAGCCAGACAAATAGTAGCTGTATCAATTGACGTATCTATGCTTAATATAAGTGCCATGCGGTGCGAAGTTGCAGTATTGTTTTTTAATTTTGATATTGTTTATTTTCAATTTGTATTTTAATGACATACCCTTACTTTTGCAGCCGAATTACAAAAAGCTATTTGATGAAAGCTTTTAAATAAAATTTCATCTTTATCAAATTAAACAAACCTTACTAATTATGGCTTCTGTAGGTAAGATTAAACAAGTTATCGGTGCGGTAGTTGACGTACATTTTCCTAATGACAACGTACTACCGGACATTTACAATGCATTGGAAATAACCAAAGAAAATGGTGACAAGTTAATACTTGAAGTTCAACAACACCTTGGTGAAGATAGTGTACGTACCATCGCGATGGAAGGTACTGAAGGTTTAGTGCGTGGTATTCCTGTGGTTGATACAGGCAGACCAATTGCAATGCCTGTAGGGCCAGATATTAATGGTCGTCTATTTAATGTAACTGGTGATGCTATTGACGGCTTGCCTCAGTTGAGTAAAGTAGGTGGTCGTCCTATTCACAACAAACCGCCATTGTTCGAAGATTTGAGTACTGCTACCGAAATTCTTTTCACAGGTATCAAAGTAATTGACCTTATCGAACCTTATGCAAAGGGTGGTAAGATTGGATTGTTTGGTGGTGCTGGTGTGGGCAAGACAGTATTGATTCAAGAGTTGATTAATAATATCGCTAAGGGACACGGTGGTTTATCTGTGTTTGCTGGTGTGGGCGAACGTACCCGTGAAGGGAAC
>JANYEX010000138.1 GCA_025359725.1 Chitinophagaceae bacterium
GAAATAAGAAATAAGAAATAAGAAATAAGAAATAAGAAATAAGAAATAAGAAATAAGAAATAAGAAATAAGAAATAAGAAATAAGAAATAAGAAATAAGAAATAAGAAATAAGAAATAATATTGAATATTAACCCCTATTTAAGGTTATAAACCACACAGAATTCAAACTTCAACAAGACTTTATACCTATTAAAACGATAAAATAATGTTGGTTATATAAATGCAGTTATTTTTACCCCGTGAGAAAATATAAAAAGCCCATAGTATTAGAGAATGTATTGGTAGAAACCTACGCAGCCGAAGGAAAAGGGTTGGCTAGGGTTGATGGCAAAGTGATATTTATTGAGGGCACAATACCTGGCGATATAGTTGATATTCAATTATCAAAGAACAAAAAAGATTGGGCCGAAGCATATCCATTAAGTTTTAAAGAATATTCTTCCGATAGGGTAACACCGTTTTGCAAGCACTTTGGCGTTTGTGGTGGGTGCCAATGGCAAATGCTTCCTTACGAACAACAATTGGGATATAAACAACAACAGGTTGCTGATAATTTGGGGCGTATTGGAAAGGTAGTAATGCCGCCGCTAATGCCTATTGTTGGGGCAGATTTTACAACGGGTTATCGCAATAAATTAGAATATACTTTTGCCACCAGAAGATTTATTCCTAAAGAAGAATTTCAACAATTGCGAGCAGAAGATAAATTAACAGATGCTATAGAAGGTACGATTGGTGCGGCTGGTTTTCATGCAAAAGGACAGTTTGATAAAGTGGTAGAAATAGATGTATGCCACCTTCAGGAAGAACCCACCAACCTAATGCGTAAGGCAATTGTGGCTTTTGCCAAGGAAAATGGGTATAGCTTTTGGGATATCAGGAACCATGAAGGTTGGCTACGTAATATGATGGTGCGCATTGCAACCACTAGCGAAATAATGGTAAATGTGGTACTAGGATTTGAGGATAAGAAAATGCAAAAGGTATTATTTGATTATTTATTGAGGGAATTTCCTGCCATCACTACCCTGCTTTATACAATAAACAGGAAGTTTAACGACAGTATTTACGACCTTAACCCCATCGCTTATCACGGTAATGGCTACATAATAGAAAAGCTGGAAGAGTTTCAGTTTAAGATTAGTCCCAAGTCATTTTTTCAGACAAATACGAAGCAGGCAGAAAAGTTATACCAAATAACCCGCGACTTTGCCGAATTAGACGGCACACAAACTTTGTACGATTTGTATTGCGGAACGGGTAGCATTGGAATATTTTGTAGTAAAGGGGCAAAAAAGGTTATTGGGGTAGAATTGATAGAGGACGCCATAAAAGATGCTGGAGAGAATGCAGCGTTAAACAACATTCAGCACTCTTTTTTCACGGCTGGGGATGTGATAGCTATTTGTAACGACGAGTTTTTTGCCAACCACGGAAAGCCTGATGTTATTATTACCGACCCTCCGAGGGCTGGTATGCATGAAAAGTTAGTGAAGAAATTGTTAGATATAGAAGCTCCATTGGTTGTTTATGTTAGTTGTAATCCTGCAACACAAGCTAGAGATTTAGCTTTGTTAGATGAGAAATATGTGGTAACAAAAGTTCAACCAGTAGATATGTTTCCTCATACCCACCATATTGAGAATGTGGTACAGTTGAAATTAAGGGCGTTTGATATTGAGGTGTAGAAGTAAGTTAGGAATTATTAATTAAGAAGTTTTAGAATAGAAAGTATGAATGAATTTAGACCCGGCAGATTTGAGGTATTGCCAGTAATAATAAAAAATCTACTCATTATTAATGTGCTTTGTTTTATTGCACAGAATACTATTGCCAAACAACTTCACTTTCCAGTAGAGGATTATTTTGCGTTGCATACATGGAAAAGTCCTTTGTTTCAACCATGGCAATTGATAACCCACATGTTTTTGCATGGTGGTGTTGCGCATATTTTTGGTAATATGTTTGCCCTCTGGATGTTTGGTGCCATATTAGAAAATCTTTGGGGTGGCAGGCGGTTTCTTACTTTTTATGTTATTTGTGGATTAGGGGCTGCCTTACTCCATTTGCTTTTCTTGAATTATGAAATTGGGCAATTAACAACCCAATATGTTGATTTGGTAGCCATGCACGCAAGCAATAGAAGTGGTGAGGCAGAAGCAATGCTTAATTATGCGAGCAAACATAATATCTTATTGAATGATGATTTTATTAATTACATGCGTACCAATTCTGGTGATCATGAACAAGCAGGAAGACTTTTGGAAGCTCTCTCTAATAGCTATAAAGAAACCCTAAACACTCCGACAATTGGTGCAAGTGGTGCAATATTTGGTGTTTTGGCTGCGTTTGTTTATTTGTTTCCAAATACGTACCTCTATTTATATTTCTTTTTTCCGATAAAGGCAAAGTGGGCTGGTTTGGCCTATTTTGGTTATGAATTATTCTTTGCAATAAAAAATTCAGCTGGTGATAATGTTGCAAGATGGGCACACGTTGGTGGGGCAATTGTTGGGTTGTTAATAGTGATGACTTGGAACAAAACAAAGAAAAATACGTTCTATTAAAGCTGTAACTATTATTGGTTGGTTGTAATCAGAACTATTTTTTTTACAAAAATTATCATACCGTGAGCATCAAAAATTATAGTAATAAAAGAATACCATTATTAGGTCAGGACAACAATGCCCTAACATGGCTTATCATACTAAATGGTACTGTTTTTATTCTTCTTAACTTTATAAAGATTGTCTATTTTTTCTCAGATGTCCCCCCAGATTTCTTTCAGCATCAAATAGTGGATTGGTTTTGCTTACCTGCATCCCTTGAAAAATTAGGCTCAAGACCTTGGGTATTGTTTATCTATATGTTCAGTCATCTTGGCGTTTGGGAACTAATTAGTACTTTGTTGTGGTTGTGGGGTTTTGGTTATATTTTACAAGACTTAACTGGAAATAGTAAGTTGTTTCCTATTTATTTATATGGGGGTTTTATAGGTGGAGTTTTCTTTCTTTTAACTAATAATATTTTTCCTGTGTTGTCACAAAGGATAGATTATTTACCACCAATGATGGGAGGAGGAGCTGCGGTGATGGCAGTTGCGGTAGGAACAACCACATTAGCACCAGAGTACAGAATCTTCCCTATGATAAATGGTGGAATACCTTTGTGGGTGTTAACATTAATATTTGTAGCTATAGACTATGCAACAATTGCTAGTGCAAGTGGAGGAATGGCAGTAGCACATTTATCGGGTGGGGCGATGGGATTTATATTTATCAAGCAATTAGGTAAGGGTAATGATTGGGGTGAATGGATGATTAACCTTTGGCATTGGTGTGATAATCTATTTAATCCTGAAAAGAAGAATATTGGCAAATCGCAAAAAGACCAGCTTTATTACAAGGTAACAGAACCACCCTATAAGAAGACTCCAAACCTTACTCAACAGAAGTTAGATTCTATACTGGATAAGATAAATCAGGAAGGTTATCACATGCTAACCAACGAGGAAAAGTCTTTCCTAAAAAAAGCAAGTAAAGAAGAATTATAGGCGAAATAATATGTAATGAATAGACTCAACCCACTTTTTAAGATAGTTATTTTTATATATTCTTTTATTTACCTTCTATCTTGTTTTACACCTTGGGTAAATACTATCTATTTACGGTTTTATACATATTTAGCCTTGTTATTTCCTTGGTTTTTGGTAGGTATGTTGTTTATTTTACTACTGAGTCTATTCTTTTTTAGAAATAGAAGTATTGTAATACTGATTCTAATTTTGATTGGATATAAAAATATTGCCTCAACTACTGGACTAAACTATCCCAAGAAATATTGTGAGCAAAAGCAAATTGGGACAATCCGTTTGCTTTCTTGGAATGTGGATGATTTTGTAGATTGTGAGAAACGGCACGATTCACTTAATTCCCGAAGACATAATATAATCAATTTTATTAAGTCTAAGAACGCTGATGTGATGTGCTTTCAAGATTTTAGCAACTTTGACGAAAATAAAACATTGTTTTCAAATATGAAATATCTGCTAGATACATTGAAATATCCATACTACTATTTTTCTGTAGATGACCCTTGTACGACTGAATATTATCCTAGAAAATATGGTGCTATTATTTTGTCAAAATTTCCTATCATTGATTCTGGCAGGTTTGCATACAATAGAAAACATTTGCCAGAACATTGTATGTATGCAACTTTAAACATCAATGGCAAGGAGGTTAGATTCTACAATACTCATTTACGTTCGATGTTTTTGCATTGGCATGGTGGTGATAAAAATACTCCTTTTACTATTGATGATTCTAAGGTTATTACAAGAGGAACTACTCTGGAAAAGTTAAAATATTTTGATTCTATTCATGCATTTCAAGCCAAACTAATAAAAGCCCAATTAAATCAATGCAAAATTCCTTATGTTTTTTGTGCCGACCTTAATTCAGTTCCATCAAGTTATGTTTATCATCATATTAGTAGTGGATTGAATGATGCTTTTTTGCAAAATGGCATAGGTTGGGGTGGTACTTATACAGAAATATTACCCTCCCTACGTATTGATGTCGTATTATACAGCAACCAAATAACAACTACCCAATACTATTCCCCACGATTGCATAATGCATCAGATCATTACCCAATAGTTACAGATATTGTCATTCATTGAGTAATTTAGTTACTTTTAATGCATGGCTCAGAAAAGTATTACCCATATTGTCTTCAAATTAATTATGCATGTAATTACTATTTGTGTTAGCTGTTGCTATTTGTGTACCTGTTTAGTGCCCTATCTAAGTCCAGAACGATTTTGGTGGGTGGGTTTTGCAGGGTTGGCAGCTCCTTATCTAATCTCTGTATTATTATTCTCTTTAATTTTTTGGCTTTTTGCAAAACCTGTTTGGGTATTAGTTATTCTAGCTATACTGGCTATCGGATATCAGCAATTAAATGTAGTATTTGCTTACCACTTCAAAACAGGCTTTAGTGAAAAGAAAGATACCAATGATATCAGAATCATTGATTGGAATTTGCGAGGATTTAATGGACTTACCACCAATAAAGAAGATAGGAAGATGCTTAGAACCGAACTAGCAGAAAGTGTATTGAAACTAAATCCAAACATAATATGTTTTCAAGAGTTCAATCATTCCTATAACAACATTGCACATCCCAACGAGACGGCAAATAACATCGGATTATTTACAAAAGCATTGCCTTATTATTACTTTTCTAAGGATTATAAAACGGCTAATGGGTATGCTTCTGGAAGCATTATTTTTTCTCGATTTCCGATTGTAGATACTGGGCGATTGAAGTTTCCAAAAGGGGAGAGTGCATTGTTTATAGATGTGGTTAATGGAAAAGATACATTTAGGATATTTACCACTCACCTGCAATCTTTTAAATTCAAGAAGAATGATTATGAAAATATTGATAAGGTAGAAAATAGTGATAGCACTGCTCTTGTAGCTTCTAAGAATATTTTTGAAAAGATGAAACCGGCATTTAGACGTAGGGCTGTTCAGGCAAAACTTTTAAAAGATTGGATTAAGGTCTGCCCTTATCCCAGTATCATTACTGGCGATTTTAATGATGTCCCCAACAGTTATGCCTATTTTACCATTAGGGGTGACAGACAAGATGCCTTCCTAGAGAAATCATTTGGTATTGGCAGAACTTTTATTGCTATTGCTCCTACATTACGTATTGACTATGTTTTGCCTGATAATAATTTTATTGTTAAGCAATTTGAGATACAAGACGAAGGGTTAAGTGATCATTTTATGCTGGTAACAGACCTTCAAAGAAAACCATAAGTTTTATCTGAGCTGCTAAATCATAGTTGTCCCTACACTGCGCCTGTAAATTGCTTTAGGAATCTTACATCGTTTTGACTATACAAGCGCAAGTCATTCACTTGATATTTAAGTTGGCAGATTCTTTCTACTCCCATACCAAAAGCAAAACCAGTGTATTTATTGCTATCAATTCCAAAGTTTTCTAACACTTTAGGGTGTACCATTCCACTACCTAATATCTCTACCCAACCAGTGTGTTTACAAACATTACAGCCTTTGCTATCACAGATAAGACAACTAATATCCATTTCGGCACTAGGTTCAGTAAAAGGAAAGTAGGACGGGCGGAAACGAACTTGTACCCCCTTGCCAAACATCTCTTGTACAAAGAAATATAGTGTTTGTTTTAGGTCGGCGAAACTTACATTTTCATCAATATATAACCCTTCTATCTGATGGAAAAAGCAATGCGCCCTTGCACTAATCGTCTCATTTCTGTACACCCTTCCTGGGCAGATGACCCTTGTAGGAGGCTTTTGGTTTTCCATCACCCTTGCCTGTACACTACTTGTATGGGTACGTAAAAGCCATGCAGGGTTCTGATTAATGTAAAATGTGTCCTGCATATCGCGTGCTGGATGATCTTCTGGCAGGTTCATTGCCCCGAAGTTATGCCAGTCGTCTTCAATTTCTGGTCCTTCGGCAATAGCAAATCCTAGTGTCTTGAAAATGGAAACAATCTGGTTACGAACTATCGTTAGTGGGTGTCTAGTACCTACAGGTACAAAGCTTCCAGGTAAACTCCAGTCGTGAGATTTATCCGCCGTTTCCCCAGCACCTTCAATCACTTCTTGTAAAGCTTCAAACTTGGCTTCTACAAATAATTTAAAGTCATTCAATACCTGTCCAAAGGCTCTTTTGTGTTCATTAGGCACGTTCTTCATCTCACCCATAATATTTTTCAGCATACCCTTCGTACCCAACCATTGAATTCTAAATGCCTCTACTGCTTCTGCTGTATTTGCTTGTACCGCTGCTATTTCTTGTTTGTACTTCTCTATTTGTTGCAACAAAACTTCCATTTGGCGAAGATAAAAGAATAAGGTCAAAGTAGTGTCCATCGAAACTTACAATGTCATGTTTTACAAGGTTGTAGCTGTAATCTTCCCGCTCTTTTGTTTTAGTGAAGGCTTAGCCAGAAGGAAGCCAGAAGTCAAAAAGGTTAATTATTTTTGTTTTACCACAAATAAAAATAATATGCAACAAGTTTACCATTCCAATGCTTGGACAAATGTACACATCAGGAAGCATATTCAGGCTGCCGGTACTGTTTCAAACGAAGTGTTGTCATTGCAATATGGCATTTTCAAACAAACTGTTTCAAAATGGAAAAGCTGTGATTTTACAACCGCTGCATTCTGTGCACCCCATAATATCGCTTATGCCTTAAGTAATACGGAGACGGCACTTGCTGTGAGCATCAAGCGTTCCACTTGGTTTGCCTTTGATGAGGTCTTTGAGACTTCGCTTTTCAAAAATAATACTGTCACCAGAAGCGCATTCTATAGGTGTCTTGTAAGGAATGAATAGTATCCCTATTGCCGAAAAGGAAAAGTATAGGAAATTCAAGGCTTATGAACCAGGATACCTTCATTTTGATGTCACTTACATGCCCAAGTTTAATAAGGTGCGATACTATCTGTTTGTAGCCACAGACAGGGCAACAAGGACGATGTACTACGAGGTGTACGACAATAAGACATCGCAGGCAACGAATATGTTTTTTGATAATTGCATGAAGTTCTTCCCATTGACAATCACACATATAGTGACTGACAACGGATTTTAATTCACCAATAGGCTGAAAGGGGTGCTATGTACGAAACCTTCATTACTGGACATCAAATGTTCTCAAAACAATATTGACCATAGATGTTGTACCAAACCATCCACCCCAAAGATAAATGGAATGCTGGAATATCAGTATTTTGAAAAGTAATACGTAATTATATGGAGGAGGACAATAGATTTATTTATTTTAGATAGTGTTTGTGATAAACAGTAAAAAAAAATACTAAATATGGGTTATACTCAATTATAGTTCATATTTCCTTGCCCTTTAATCTCTTTATCAAAATTCTCTATGGACATTGCATCTGCATTCTTAAACTCACCTATTCTTGTTCTGCAAAGGCTGCTCATATAACCACCTACGCCTAAGGCTTCGCCAAAATCGTTGGCTAAACTTCTTATATAAGTGCCGGTAGAACAGACTACTTTAAAATGAACTATCGGTAGTTCTATCTGGGTAATAACAAATTCTTTTATTGTAACAGGGCGGGCATCTACCTTTACTTCTATTCCTTTTCGGGCAGATAGATACAATGGCTTTCCATCTTTCTTTATGGCAGAATGTTGTGGTGGCATCTGCATTATATCTCCCGTAAACTGTTTTGTTGCGGCATAGATGACTTCATCGGTAAGATGATTTGTATCCTTAAAGTTAACAGGTTCGGTTTCTAAATCGTAGCTTGGTGTGGTGCTTCCTAAGGTAAACGTGCCTACATATTCTTTTTCCATGCCCATGTAGTCATTTATTTTCTTGGTAAACTTTCCTGTACATACAATTAAAAGCCCTGTAGCTAAAGGATCTAACGTACCTGCGTGACCAACTTTTGGTATCTTTATTAGGTTACGAACCTTACGTACTATATCAAAACTTGTCCAGCCAATTGGCTTATCGAACAATAAAACTTGCCCTTCTGCAAATGAATTCATGTTACTTAGTTGTTAGAAGCTAGATATGAGATAGTAGATATTAGATATTAATGTTAGATGCAAAGTCCATTCAATACATAACTACTATCTCATGTCTATTATCTATTTTTTGAGGCTTCTATAAGCCAATATTGTACTGATAAAGGTTAAAACGGCACTACAAATAAATGGTGCGCCGGCAAAATGTATAGGTGCTTGTGATGAGGTAAAATAAGCAAAAATGTTCGTCATGATAAGAGGGCCGATGATAGAAGTAGCACTCATCAAACTGGTTAATGCCCCTTGTAGTTCACCTTGTTCGTTTGGCGGCACATGCGTAGAAATAATTCCTTGAATAGCTGGCATGGCAATACCACCCATACAATAAACAGCACAAAAAGCAAACATCATCCACGATTGGGAGGCAAAAGCAAACAATAAAAACCCAACCGCATAAAGAGAAAGCCCTGTATAAACACTCTTTTCTTGCCCTAGTTTAGGGATAATCTTT
Source organism: Chitinophagaceae bacterium (assembly GCA_025359725.1). Lineage (GTDB taxonomy): Bacteria > Bacteroidota > Bacteroidia > Chitinophagales > Chitinophagaceae > Parasediminibacterium. The sequence continues at coordinate 9,086 of JANYEX010000138.1, forward strand.
CTTATTAATAATCCCTGAACGATGGCTACACATATTCCCACAACTCCTAGCGAATAGCCAATCATAGTGGGCGACCAACCAAATTTCTCTATGGTGTAGTAGCTCCAAGTTGTTTGCACGGAATGGGACGCCACATAAATTAAGGAAATAGAAACTACCAATCCAGATATAACTGGGTATTTATTTAGCATCTTTAGAGAGCCAACGGGATTGGCTCTTTTCCATTCGAAACGTCTTCTATTTTCTTTTGATAAAGATTCTGGCAAGATAAAAAAGCCATATAGCCAGTTAATTAATGACAAACAAGCAGCACCAATAAACGGTGCCCTGATACCAAAATGTGCCAATTGCCCGCCTAATACAGGCCCTATAATAAAGCCCAAACCGAAGGCCGCGCCTATCATTCCAAAGTTCTGTGCTTTTTTTTCTGGCGTACTTATATCCGAAATATAAGCCGAGCCAGTAGTAATACTTGCCCCCGTAATACCTGCAATCATTCGCCCTACAAAAAGCCAAGCTATAGAAGGTGCAAAGGCAAGGAACAGATAATCAATTCCAAAACCAAAAAGAGAACATAATAAAACGGGGCGCCGGCCATATTGGTCGCTTAGATTGCCAATAATGGGCGAGCAGACAAACTGCATCAGCGAATAAGCAAAAATTAATAGTCCGCCATAGCGAGAAGCATCGCTAACAGAGCCATGTGTAAGGTTTTGTATTAACTGTGGAAGGATGGGGATGATGATTCCAAACCCTATGATATCAATTAAAAGTGTAATGAAAATGAATCCTAATGCTGCTTCTTTTTTGTCTTTTGCCATGTGTTGCTGTTAATAATGCAATGATATTACATTGTTGATTATTGAGAATATTATTTTCAATTTATGTCATCTAACACGTGACTTGTTCTAAAACAGGTTTACATTTTAAATAATTAAAGAGGTGTAAAAATGGAGAGGAAAATCGTTCAGAAAGCTAGTTGTTATTTCAGTATTTCAGAATGACATGAATTGATTTCAGAATGGCAGGAACCTTGTTTTTACAGCCATCAACTAGCTTTGGGTGAGTGACATTACCTATTGGAAGGTAGGTGAGAGGTATGTGTACATCAGTTTCATCACCGAATTATTTAGCCATAAGATAGTAGGCTATTTTGTGTCGGATACATTGGAGGCAGCCGGAAGGGTTGAAGCGTTGCATGTGGCTTTCTCTGCCTTGGGGCTAAAAGCCATCCACAACTTACCCGCCATAGTGACAAGGGGATAGCGTATGTAGCCAACAGTATGTAAAGCTGTTGCAGGATTATAACATTCAGATTAGCATGACAGACAATGGTGATTCACTAGAAAATACTATGGCAGAAAAGATAAATGGCATTATTACACAAATATATACACTCTATACATTACAATGGAACTTGTAGTTTAGTAGTTGCACTCAGTAGGTTTTAAAATCTTTGAGGCTACAAGCCTAGAAGAGCGGGTTGATTAGACAACTTCTTATCCTTTTGCCGCCTTCGCCTTTCTTGCCGCTTTTGCCTTTGCTGCTTTTTTGTACTTTTGGGCGTTTTCGGCAGCTATAAACGCATTAACTTTTGCTACTACAGCTGCTTCCATTTCGGCAGTTATAACGCCAGCCACCAATACAAAAGCGAACTCATTGGCTTTTCCTCTTTTTATTCGTACATTCTTTACGCTGGTGATGTAACCATCTAGCATACAAGTGGCTATTGCTAACCCCGCCAACACATTTGTGTAGTTGATAATACCCTTATCTGTACCAACGCCCAATTCCTTCGTTTTGGAGAGTGTGCCGCGCGCATTGGGCAATGGTAAACCTGTTGCAACATCTGTTACGGTTATTTTAACGGGGGTATGACGCACCGTAATGGGTGGTATTTTACAAACCTTTTGCAATCCTTCGTAAAACGTAGGGTTGGTTATTTCGTATTTTTTTGCCAACTTCTTGATGTTTAACACATCTGCCGAACCTAATTTAACGGCGGTACTAAGCGCCTTTGTTTTTACCGGAAAAGTGGCATTAACTGTAGTGTTGGAACCACTCAAATTCTTGAAGGTGGTTATGCTAGCTTGCAGAGTAACTAACTGTGCAACCGTTACATAGTCCTCAGTAATTTCTACAATATTTGTACTCATTACATCATGTGCATTTTGCATCCTACTTTCCGCAAGCACATCTGTTGCGCTAGAATAATAGGTGACAGCAGAATTTAATGAAGTTGCAACAATGATATTACCCAACAAATCTAATATTACCTGACTGCTGGCGCACAATTCACTCGTCATAACGCTGGCTGCTTTTTTCGCTATTACCTTCTCCAGACTGTACCCTGTATTATCTGCTGCTGCGGCAGAGGCGGCAATAACGGTAAGGGCATAGTCGGCAATTGTTTTGGTTGCAATGGCTTCAAAAGCAACATCGCCTGCAAAAGCAGTCGCATTATTGTCCAAAAAAATACATAAGCTATTGTCTCTTTTTATTTTTGCTTCTTCTACGTTAGTCATTTCGTTCTTTTTTAAAAGTTTAATTCAATTATTTATTGCTTATCAAATTCTATTACCAACCTCATTTTGCACTAAAATGTTGCTTCTTCGAGGTTTATTGAATCTCTTGCAAGCTTTATGGTTACTCTCATAAGCTATATAGTTACTCTCGTTAGCTATATGGTTACTCTTGTTAGTTATATGGTTACTCTAGCTAGTTTTATGGTTACTCTCGTTAGTTTTATGGTTACTCTTGTTAGCTTTATGGTTACTCTCGTTGGGTTTATTGCTACTCTCGTGGGTTATATTGTTACTCTCGACAGGTTTATTGACTTTGTAGCAAAAATGTATAGAAGTGAATGAAAGCATAAACATTGTTGTTATTTTATTAAAGCGCAAAGCTAGCAGCGTTAAGCGTTACTTATTGTAGGATTTTATAAATATGTCGCATAATTTACAGATTTAGTTGTTGGTGGTTAGAAGTGTTGTATTGATTTTTATTTTGTTGTTGTACAAAATAAATCTGCATTTTTACGAAGTAGAAAAAGAAGTATTCGTTAGAAATAAACTTATGAGAACCTCTCTTTTGTAAACTTAATTGAAGCGAATTCAGTTAGAAACTGGGTAAACTGATACACATAAGTGATGCTACACAAAACTTGAGCGAGAAGGCTTATTATTCAAATAATAAAAATAGTGACTTTATAGATATCAATTTAGTTGTTTTGGTAATTGAAAATGATTACAAACTATATTATTACATAAATTTACACTTACTAGACGGATCAAAATTTGAATGGCAATACTTTTCTAAAGAAATGCGTGACAAGGGGATAAAAGAAATAAGAGAGTTAAGAGACAAAATAAAATCTGGTAATAATACTATCTAGCCTCTAATCCTTTTCGCTCGCTAAAATCTACAAGGGATTGCATACGTTTCGCGTGCGCTTACGCAAATGTATGCTGATTAAACTTGTTAAAGTGTTCAGCGAAGCTGGTCACTCGTGCTTAATAATCAAAACAAATTTCTAACTAACATCAGTGTAAGATTTTACACAACATTTCTATTTCCCCACATATTAACACCTTCCTGCAATACCTCTACCTTATTTTCGTTTTATAGATGGATGCTTTGTGCGTTTTGTTATGTAATGTTTTCTTAAAAGGATTATTTCTAGAAGCATTTGGCAGCAAATTAGCATCAAAGGAAAATAGTGGTTAGTTATAAAGTATGAAATATGAAATATGAAGTATGAGTTTTGGAAATATTTTTTCTAAATCTAACCACTGACAACTAAAAAAAATTATGATAGTTATTGATGAGAGTACCAGTTTACCCAATACCAACGAGTCGTTTCTGCGCAACGAAACCCTTATTGATTTATTTAAAGACTCGGTTAAAAAGTACGGCACTAAGGTAGCCATTCGCTTTAAGGATAAGTCGTTTAGCTATAAAGAATTAGATGAATACAGCGATGCTATTGCAGAAAACTTGTTGGAAAGAGGTGTTAAACCCGGACAAATTGTGGGCATTTATTTACCCAGAGGATACAATATTCTTCTTGCTTCGTTGGGTGCGCTAAAGGCGGGGGCTGGCTACATTCCGTTTGATAGAGAAACGCCTGTGGATAGGGTGAAGAACGTATTGGCTGATGTAGATGCTACCTTTTGTTTTTGCGATACTACCTTGCCCGAGCCGTTGGTTTCGGTGGGTGTTACCCTCGAAACACTTAGCATAAACTATGTGGGCATCAACTACGCCCACCCCGACAATTATGCTTATATCATCTTTACTTCTGGCACCACTGGCACGCCCAAAGGCATACCCATTAGGCACAAACAGATTAGTCATCTGGTGCGTTCTGAAAATTCTATTATACAAATAAATAGTACCGATGTTGTTTATCAGGGTTTTTCAGATTCGTTTGATATGTGGTTTGAAGAGAACTGGGTTAGTCTTTTTGCTGGTGCAGAAATGTGCATAGCCGATGCTTCTACGGCTAAGTCGTTCGATACACTGCATCTTTTCATGAATGAACATAAGGTTACTATCCTTCATGCAGTGCCTAGTTTATTGGCGTTATTGGATACAAATATTCCTACGCTTCGCTTAATAAACTCTGGTGGCGAGGCTTGCAAACCCAACGTATTGAAGAAATGGGCTAGTTTGCCGTTACAGTTTTTTAATAGCTATGGTCCAACAGAAACCACTGTTTCTGCTAGCTTTATAGAGCTAAAGGCGGATGATGAAATATCTATTGGCTACCCTTTGCCCAACTATGGGATGGCAGTGGTAAATGAAAAACTAGAGCCTGTAGCTATTGGCGAAGAAGGAGAGATTGTATTGAGCGGCATTAGCGTTAGTGATGGCTACATTAATAGACCCGAACTAACTGCCAAGGTATTTCTACCCAAACCTGCATCGCTGCAAGATATGCCTGGAGATAGAATTTATCTTTCTGGCGATAAGGGAACGATGACGGAAGATGGTCGCTTTAAAGTGATTGGCAGAAAGGATGACCAAGTGAAGATTAGGGGTTATCGGGTAGAATTGGGCGAGATAGAAGTGGTGTTGAACGATATACCTTCTATCAAAACGGCAGCTATCGGGGTAAAGAATATCCGCGACATGGATCAGATTGTTGCTTATTACATTCCCAACGACAATGAGCCCAATGTGGATGAAAAGATGCTGCGCGAGAAGATGGCATCGCTACTTCCTGCCTATATGGTGCCTAGTTACTTTATGAAAGTGTCGGACTTTAAATGGCTTCCTAGTGGTAAAGTGGACAGGAAAGCATTGCCAGATTGGGCAGCAGCTGAATCGGATGATACGAACCTGAACGAAGAAATATTAAACCAATATACGGGCAATAACATTGCAGAGAGTATCATCAAAGTGCTAGCAACTACCTTTCCTGGACAATCAATCAAAAAGGAAAGTGATTTCTTTAATGATTTAGGGGGGCATTCTATGTTGGCTGCGGTATTTGTTTCAGAGATAAGAGAGATTGCAGGGTTGGAGAATATCTCTATCATAGATATTTATCAGAAAAGAACTGTTGAGGGTATAATCAGTTATTGGATTAATGAAAAATATACCACCAAGAAACAAGAAACACAAACCTTTCATCCTATTCCCAAACTTAGATATTATCTCTGTGGATTTTTTCAGGCTATTGTTCTAGTTTTTATCTTTGGGATGCAAGCGGCGCAAATATTTGTTCCTTATCTTGGCTATTACATTGCTGCCCAAGAGTTTGAAGGACATATAATCCCGCTGCTTACTGCCATTGCCCTCCTTTGTCTCGTACCTCCATTCTTAATATTGGTGTCTGTATTAATCAAGAAAATATTTATTGGTACATTCAAAGAAGGCGACTATCCGCTGTGGGGTGCTTACTATTTTAAATGGTGGCTTAACAACCGCCTTACTAGCCTAATTCCATTGGAAGCTTTCGGTTCATCACCACATTATCCTTTTTTGATGAGAATGATTGGCATTAAAGCATACGATGATGCCCAACTAAGTAGCTTCGGGTTTGGCTCGCCAGATCTTATCACCATTGGAAAGAACGTAACCATCAGTTCTAACGTAATTCTGAATAATGTTTGGGTGGAAGATGGGTTGATTAAGTTTAGAAGCATCGCCCTTAAAGACAACTGCCACATTGGTACAAGTTGTATTGTAAACGGTGGTTGTGTGGTAGAGGAAGGTAGCGAATTGGTAGATATGTCCTGCCTCGGCTTTGGTTTAACCATGCCTAAAAATAGTATTTGGGAAGGTAGTCCTGCCAAATTGGTTGACATAAAACAGGAGGATGTGGCGTACAAGCCAGTATCAAAAGCAAAACGATTCAGGTATAAATTATTTTTCTCTGGATTAATATTCTCGATACCAACGTTGGTTATGCTGCCTATTATCCCTACAATAGTTGGGTTGCACTACCTCGATGATCAGGCAGAGGACTACTCGTTTTATTACCTAATAACAACGCCTTTATTTGCATTATCCTACATCTTGCTATTTGTTGGAGAGATGATTGTGCTTTCTAAACTATTAAAAGGAAGAATTAAAGTAGGCAGATACTCGGTTTATAGTCATACCTACGTTTGGAAATGGTTCCTCGACCAAATGTTTTCTTTATCGCTAAATATCCTCAGACCCATATTTGCTACCGTATTTATTCCTAGTCTTTACAGGGCTTTGGGGGCTAAAGTTGGTAAGAATACGGAAATTTCTAATGCTAGCAACGTTACCCATCATCTGCTGGAAATTGGCGAGGAATCTTTTATAGCCGATGCTGCTGTTATTGGCGAAACAGACATCAGAAATCAGGAACTTATTATAGAAAAAACCATCATTGGCAATAAGAGTTTTGTGGGTAATAGTGCGCTTATTCCGCAGGGATACCATTTGGGGGATAATAAATTAATTGGCGTTACTTCTATTCCCCCTCTAAAAAATCCTATCTCCGATGATGTTCCTTCAGATTGGTTTGGGTCGCCTGCGGTTAGGCTTCCTCGTAGGGTTACGAATAATATTTATCCAGATTGGCTTACTTATAAACCTAGTTTTAAGCGTAGAGCGGTGCGAACAATTATAGAATTTATGCGCATATTGGTTCCAGAGACCGTTATGCTATCCCTAGGTATATTATTTATAGCCTACAGTCACGACCTATTAACGTCCGACAATAACTATTTTATGATTGCCCTACAGTTCCCTTTTTACTATATCGGCATCGTATCTATCCCTGCTTTTTTATTTTGTTTAATTCTTAAATGGGTATTTATTGGGCGTTACAGAGAGGAACAATACCCCATGTGGACGTGGAAAGTTTGGCGTACCGAGGCTATCACTTCCATCTTCGAGGCATTGGCAACGCCCTATCTGCTTACCAACCTCGAAGGCACGCCTTTCCTTCCTTTTCTGTTTAGATTGATGGGGGTAAAAGTGGGTAAAAGGGTATGGATGAATACGGCAGATATTACCGAGTTTGATATGGTAACGCTTGGCGATGATTGCGCTTTTAATACATTCTCAGGTCCGCAAACCCACCTTTTTGAGGACAGGGTAATGAAGATTGGCAAGGTAGATATTGGCGAACGCAGCAGTATTGGGGCAGGAAGTGTGGTGCTTTACAACACTAAAATTGAGAATAACTGCAAGGTGGGCGCATTGTCATTAGTGATGAAGGGCGAACACTTACTGAACAATACCAACTGGTTTGGCATACCGATAGAAAGGTTGTAACGAATAGAATTGAAAAGGGTAAGAATGAAGGAAATTTGAATAGTGAAATAAAAAATCTGACGCACCGAATGTTTTATTCGACGCACCAAATAAAAAAAATGACGCACCGAATATTTTATTTGACGCACCAAATAAAAAAAATGACACACCAAATGTTTTATTCGAGATACCAAATTTCTTAAAAAAGATTCCAGATTTATAAAACTGTAATGAGATTTTAGGAAATAACTCTCTCTTTTAAATTAATTTGAGAGAAAATAATCGTTTATACGGCTACTGATTCCCCCATATCCCTACTTTTAACCCCTAAATAAATAACACTACGCAATGAGTTTACCGAAGGCATTTATTTTTGATTTGAATGGAACAATCATCGACGACATGGGCTACCACGCTGTTGCATGGGAAAATATTGTTAATAATAAACTGAATGGGGGATTGACTTTTGAGCAAGTAAAAGCACAGATGTATGGTAAAAATGAAGAGCTATTGGTAAGGATTTTTGGAGAGAATCATTTTACCGCCGAAGAAATGGCTGCGTTATCTATAGAAAAAGAACACTTATACCAAACGGCGTACAAGCCCGAAATGAGGTGTATAACCGGATTTGAATCTCTGGCAGATAAGGCTTTAGAAAAAAGAATTTTAATGGGAATTGGGTCGGCAGCAATTATGTTTAATATAAATTTCATTTTGGATGGACTTAATTTGAGACCTTATTTTAAATCGATAGTAAGTGCCGATGATGTACATATCAGCAAACCACATCCAGAAACTTTCTTGAAAGTTGCTACACAATTAGGGATTGCTCCAGCAGATTGTATTGTTTTTGAAGATGCACCAAAAGGGGTAGAATCTGCTGCCAATGCGGGTATGCGTTGCGTAGTTATTACCACTATGCACGGTAAGGAAGAATTTGCTGCTTACGATAATATTTTGTTTTTTATTGATGACTACACGGATGAAAAATTAAATCAATTGCTACCTGCATAGTTTCAATTTTTAGTTTAAAAAGAATAAGATGGTCTTACTAGAAAGTAATTATTTCCCTTGTATTGATTATTGTTCAGCATTGGCAAACGCCACTAGCTGCACCATAGAGCAATGGGAAACTTTCCGCAAGATGAGCTTTAGAAACAGGTGCATAATTATTGGCAGCAACGGATTGATAAACCTAACCATTCCAGTAGAAGGCGGCAGGAACAACAAACAATTGCTAAAGGATGTAAGAATAAGTTATTCAGAAAACTGGCAACAACAACACTGGAAAGGCATTGTGAGTAGTTATGCAAAGTCCCCTTTTTTCGAATATTATCAAGCACCCATTGAGCAATTAATAAAAAAGAACCATTCTTTTCTAATTGATAAGAATATGGAAATTTTACTTTGGCTCAATAAAGTTTTAGGACTGAAAAACCAGATTGGCTTATCTACAGAATATTATACCACTGCACCCTGTAACACAACAGATTATCGACAAAGATGGATGCCAAACAACTATCAAGACATTGCCAATAGTTCGAAAAAGTACTATCAAATGTTTGAGGAAAAGATTGGCTTTCAAAAGAATGCAAGTATTTTGGATTTGCTATTCTGTGAAGGACCAAATAGCCTAGGCAATTTAATCAATTCAAAATCAGTTTAACTAAAGGTTTTAAATTGGACATATTGGCATAAAATCTGCTATTTAAGTAAATGGTTATAAAAAAATAATAAAAAAACGAGCGCCTTTCTTGAAATATCTATATTTTTACATTCTTATTTAAAAAGGTTCTTGCAAATGGAAACAATTCAAATGAAAAAAGTACCCACGCTTTTAATTTTACTTTTCACAGCAGTCATTTTCTCTCTTCCTTTAGTTACTAAAGCACAAGGTGGTCCAGACCCCTCTGGTGATCCTCCTCCTGATGATACACCCTTTGATGGCGGCTTAAGCATATTAGTAGTTACGGCTGTTGGATATGGGATTACTAAGATGAAAAAGAATAAATCGACCGAAGACACAATCGCGTAACTAAATTATAAAGAAAGGATGTACCAAATAATATAGTACATCCTTTCTTTATTCTACAGATGTTTCAAACATATTTACCAAATTGTAACCGTTATCGTACTTTTTTTATCAAAATAATTGCCATAATCCGCTTCACTTTAGCTACATCAAAATAAAATAACATTGTTATGACAATCAACAGGAAGATACTAACGTTAGATGAGTTTACCATTCAACAGATGCGCCAATTTCCAAGTGCTACAGGTGAATTAAGTAGTTTATTAAGAGATATTGGTTTAGCCGCCAAACGTGTTAATGTAGAAGTAAACAAAGCAGGGTTGGTAGATATTCTGGGCGATGCTGGAACTGTAAATATCCAAGGGGAGGATGTAAAAAAGCTAGACATTTATGCCAACAACCAGTTTATGGGCGTATTGCAACATGGTATTAGTTGTGCGGGTATTGGTAGTGAAGAACTTGATGACTTTGTTGTCTTTGATGATGAGATCAGTAATAACAGTAAATATGTTGTTCAATTTGATCCATTGGATGGTAGTGGAAATATTGATGTAAATATTTCAATCGGAACAATATTTAGTGTTTACAGAAGAATTAGTGAAGTTGGTCAACCCTGTGTTAAAGAAGATTTCTTACAACCCGGAAGTAGACAAGTTGCTGCTGGATATATTATTTACGGCTCTTCTACAATGTATGTTTATGCTACTAAAAGAGGGGTAAACGGCTTTACACTAGATCCTGCGATTGGTGAATTTTGTTTGAGTCATCCTGATATAAAATGCCCACCTAGCGGTAAGGTTTATTCAGTTAACCACGGAAACTTCTTTCAATATACAATTAATACCAGAGAGTATATAAACGTTTGCCAAAAGAAAGATAAAACCAATGGCGGCCCCTATACCCAACGTTACATTGGTAGTATGGTTGCCGATGTTCACCGTAATTTAATGAAGGGTGGAATATTTCTTTATCCAGGCACGTTAGATAAACCAAACGGAAAACTTCGCTTATTGTATGAGTGTAATCCTTTTGCTTTTATTGTTGAGATAGCTGGTGGAAGAGCTACTGATGGAAAGCGTCGAATATTGGAAATTGAACCAACCGAACTACACCAAAGAACTCCTTTCTTTGTAGGTAGTAAGGATATGATGGACGAGCTTGACACATACCTTCAAAAGGATTAATTGTATTAAATTTAAAAGTAACTTTCTATTAAATGCTCAGATTTTTTCTGGTTTTCACCGCCTTGTTATCCCTGTGCAGCTATGTGAATGCACAACAAAAACTACCCGAAAAACAGATGACTTACTTATCTACAAGTAAGCCGAATAGTATTTTTTATAATGACACTCTTTATAATGGAAGCAAGGCTTACGGAAAGTTATTCTGCCGAACAAAGGATGCGCAACTAATAGAGCTTTACAAAAGGCATCAATCCAATAAAATAATTGGTTCGGCAATGGGAACTATCGGGTCTTTAGCCCTGACCCTTGGCGTTATATATGCCAGCGGAAATCACAATAATATAAGTAGAGGTGCTGGATGGGTAATGGCTGGTTCTGGTTTGGCAACAGCAATTATTGGCGGCTATCTAACTACCCAAGCAAATACAAATCTGTTGGTGGCTACGTATCTTTTCAATAAAAGATACGCCAATCCTAAAGCAGCAATTGGAATATCGGGCAATGGGGCTAGTTTTGTTTTAAAATTGTAAGCATGGAAAATTCAATAATAAAAGTACTGGATCTACACAAAAGCTATGGCGATTTTGAAGCTGTTAAAGGCATAAGCTTCGAGGTTTATGAAGGCGAAATATTTGGTTTATTGGGTCCTAATGGCGCAGGAAAATCTACTACTTTAGAAATAATAGAGACACTTCGCAAGAAAACAAGTGGCTCTGTAACTGTAAATGGGTTAGACTTAGATGTTAACCCAAATGAAATAAAAAAGATTATTGGTGTCCAGTTGCAAGCGAGTGGTTTTTATCCTGGACTTAACCTTACTGAACTTATAAACTTATTTGCTGGCTTATATAACGAGGCGGTTGACCCAATGGAATTACTTGAAAAAGTAAACCTAAAAGATAAGGCAAAAGCTAAATTCAAAGAGTTGAGTGGCGGACAGAAGCAACGTTTTTCCATTGCTACTACCTTAATTAACAAGCCAAAGATTATTTTTCTTGATGAACCAACGACAGGTCTTGACCCTCAGGCGAGAAGGAATTTGTGGGAATTAATTCAAGACATCAGAAAACAGGGAACTACCATCATTATTACTACCCACTACATGGACGAGGCAGAGGTATTGTGCGACAGGGTTGCTATTATTGATAACGGCAAAATAATAGCCATCGATTCTCCTTCAAAACTAATAGACGACTTGGTAGAAACAGGTTTCGAACGACCTGTTCAGGTGAAGAAAGCCAACTTGGAAGATGTATTTATCAACCTTACAGGATATACCATCAGGGAAGATTGATAAAAGGATTTTACTCCCAAAAAGAACAGCTGTCACTTTTATGTGGTGGCTGTTCTTTTTTTGGGATTAATTTATAATACATTTATTCCACCGAGCGTAGTAGCTTAAGACACTGTTTTCTTTACCCACGTCATTTGAATTTATTATCCTTTTTTCGATTGATTAAAATTTTATTCAGTCTAAATACTATCATTGCATGTATTTTTAACCCTATCTAACTGCTGTTACATGATAAGACAACCGGGATATAAACAACTAAGAAAAAATAGGGATAGAAGAGATGGTAGGAAAATTCTTTTCTATAGTATAATGGTTATTTTACTAATAATTGCCCTTTCGTTAAAGCGTTGTTTAGGCCCTGCTTACAAACACAGTGCTTATATTCCTCTTGAAAATACACCTAATAATCCTACTTTCAAATGGGCAACTGCTGTTCGGTACTACACTCCACACGCTAGGTGTAGGATGGATTGCCGCCATATTACAGCGCAAGAGGTGGATGATATATTGCGTACGGGGAGTATTAATATCGAAAAAAGTTCGTTGAACGAAGCGGGTTGTGATAAAAAGTACGCCATTGATGGATACAGCAAGAATAACTTACATCTAAGGATAGTAGCGTCTCCTTGTGGTGATAAACTAACTATCATTACCTGTATAGATTTAGATAAAAAATGGAAATGTGATTGTGGTGCAGACTTTTATATTAGCAAAGATTCATTGCAGTAGTATTAATTAATTGACTAATGGGCAAAGTATTGTGTGGATAACCCAAAATTGCTGCTAAAAAAATTTTCCACTTAACTTATTTCTCTTACATTTGCAACCATTAAAAAATAAAAGGAGGCAATACCGTTTGCTTCACAAAGAAAAAATTACAATGGCAATTACAAAAGAAAAAAAAGTTAGCATTTTTACCCAATATGGTGGTGCGGCAGCCAACACAGGTTCAATCGAAGCTCAAGTGGCATTATTGACTGAACGTATCCTTGATATCAGTAAGCATTTACAACAAAACAAAAAAGATTTCTCTAGCCAGAAAGGTCTTATTCATTTGGTAGGCGAACGTAAAAGTTTGTTGAGCTATATGCAAAAGAATGACCTAATGGGTTATCGTGCGCTAATCGAAAAATTAGGTTTAAGAAAATAAGCCGCTTCC
>JANYEX010000139.1 GCA_025359725.1 Chitinophagaceae bacterium
AAAGTCTAACCAAATATACGCGGTCGTGTTCCAATAGCACAAATACAAATCTGAGGGAATTTATATTTCTAAATTCAAACTATCCAAAGGGCTTAATATTTTAAATAAATCTTTGTTACTCGTGTCCAAATATCTTTAAGTGGTTTTGATGTCGTTATGCCCCATTATCCTACCTAGCGCATAAATACACTTCACAAGATTGTCCATCTGCTGCAATCAATTGCCCATTGCGTGCAATCAATTGTCCATTTACTTCAGTCAATCGTCCATTTACTGCAATCAATTGTACATTGCACGCAATCAATTGGTAATTTCCTGAAGAAATTGTGGCACTTGCTGTTATAGGGTGTCGGTTAATACAGTTGCTTCTGGTGTCATGATTACTGATTGTAAGGCTTTTGGGAAGGGGTTGAATATTTGGTAATTGTTAGTGAAGGGGCGCCCCTTTCGGCATAGGTTGTGGTAAATAGTAATGCACAGGTAATAGTGCCAGCTAATTATCCTAATCGCCTATTTGTTAGCTGCACCGGCAGCCGCAAAAAAGGATTTTCGGGGCTTATATTGGACATGAAGTATTATGTAACCCGCATACTTGTGTATGGCGATACCATTGGTGTAAAAGGACCAGAAATGCTTTTTGTATGCAGTAAGTAGGGGGAAGAAATATGAATTATGAAATATGAAATGTTGTTTATGGAATAGGGATTATGAAATACTTTAATTTTATATTTCATGGTTCTCTTCTAATATTTCTCTTCTCATATTTCATAAACAACATTTCATATTTCCCTTCTCATATTTCATATTTCTTTTCTCTATTTAATATTTCTCCTAAGATGGAATTTACAGACATCGGTTATTCTTACCTAGCACCTCTTCTTCTATTACTTATTATCTTTCTGAAGAGAGAAGACGCTGTTTATTGTAAAGCAATTCTAACGGCTGCTAACGTAAGCCTACTCTTTTTTGTTGTTGTTGCTTGTCGCGAGTATTATTCTTTATATCAACTGGCAGAACATTTTGGATTCAATGTATCCATTAGTGGACTAATAAAATTGTTATCAACCAATATTCTCGTGGTTTTCCGAAGTATAATCTCACTACTCCTTCCATTCTGCTTTCTTTTTAAGAAGCTGTCAGGTAGTATTTTTCTTTCCTTATTAATGATTGGGTTATTATGGTGGGATGCAATATTTGCAATCTTTACGCATCAAGAATTTCATTTCCCTGGTTACAACTGTACTCCTCTACTATTTCCTGTACTAAGATATTTTTCTATGCTTGTAGGAATGTATTCATTTTTATGGCTTATCAAAAGACTCAATTTAGCAAAGAAAGGATAAGCGAATCTTTAAAGCAATTAAGCCTGTTTTGTAGCTTGGGATTGTTATTGATAAGTTGCTATTTCTCTTCTAATATCTTTTCTACTATTCTTTCTTTTACTTCTTCTGGTAGCTTCTCTTCCGTGTGGGTATGTTTTGTATTTCTGATGATAAGACCAGTCTGTTCTTCAAATAGTTTACACAAAGAACAAATAGAAAGGTGCATGCTTAGGGTTACTCTATCAAACAGATTGATCTTCCCTTGCTCTTTTTTTGAGATTAGGTAGGCGGCTTTCTTACAACTTATATTTAGTAAACTCATTGTATTTCCTTTAGCTATTAATCCAGTTTTGCTCAATACACTTCCGCAATTGCAGCTTCGCTCTATGGATAATTACCCAATAGTTGGACGAGGAAATGTTAAGAACCTTACAAATTTCTTCAGCTTCTAAATCTTCCATGTATTTCATCACAAAAACATTGCGCTGCATCTCTTGCAGTTTCTTTTTACAGTACTCTAGTATTGTGTAAAACTCTTTTGTTTCTATAGTAGTAGTATAACTTACCCCCCACTCGTTTGGTTGATCTTCCCTTGTCCAGTGTTCTGCCTCATCAAAAAAGCTGCTGGTAGTATCTGCTTCTGCGTATTGTTCCTTATTAGTGCTTTTCTTGCGATAATGATCTATTATCTTGTTCTTACAGATAGCAAACAACCAAGTCTTCTCCGACGCATCTGCAGTGTATGAATCCCTCGCACGCCATGCACTCAAAAAGGTCTCCTGCACCAAGTCTTCGGCTATGCCTTTGTCCGTTACCCTATTAAGGGTATAGTTATACAGCATATTTCCGTATTTATTTACCCATTCATCCGCCTGCAACGATGGCTTCATAACTAATAATTGTTTTGAGTGCGTAAAGTAGGAACTATTGATTAATAAATCACTATAGTATTTTAAATAAAAAGCCCAGAAACAAATTCTGGGCTTAATGTGCGGCAAAGGAGATTCGAACTCCCACGCCCGTTAAAGGCGCTACCACCTCAAAGTAGTGCGTCTACCAATTTCGCCATCGCCGCTATTAAAGGTCTGCAAATGTAAACAGTTACATTGTAACTTTAAGCATCTACACTATTTTCTTAGGATAACTATTTATGGTACTCTTGTAAAGCACTAACACTCAAATAATCTAATCAACAAATACAGGAAAATCAAATATGGGCTGCATGGCTTCTTTAAAATCATCCCTATTACTAGCATAATTGCATATCTCCTTTTCTATGTTCTTTGCCATCCTCAACATATAATCGCGTATCTTCACCGCCGCTAATTCGTCTATGTCCGATACAGAGCTGGCAAGTATATCGTCTAATTCATCCCCACACTCTGAGAAGTAAGATTTCTGAAATATATTGTTGACCATCAATAGCACCACAACATCTCTTAAACTCAATTTTGTTCTGCGGCTTTTGTTGCGCTTGGTTGCTTTCTCTGCTTTTTGTAATATTATCCTAACTTCATTTATCTCGGTTATACAGTAAAAGTCCGACTCGCGCACTCTCTCACTAAAATTAGTTATCCCGTTAACAATGATACAATCAAAAAAACTAAATAGTGCATTGATATGATGAAATACTCGCTCGTCGTCAAAAGATAACTCTATTATTTTCTCTTTCTTATTCAGCCCCATTGTCTTCTCTTCATCCTTCTTCTTTTTAGCCGCTATCTCTTCCGAATAAAACGGTTCTTTTATCAACGGGAAAATCAGAAAGATACTTTCAGCTATGTTTATAATGTGTTCCATCAGTTCTTCACACATCCTCTTTACACCTTCTTCTTCTTCGGTTAAGTTATCTCTACCCACCGTGTTCGGTATAACTACATGGTTAAAATAGAATTTTACTAAACTCATCCTTTGGCACAGTATTAAACATTCTAGGTTGTTCATACTAAAACTACTTTCAGGATCTTCATTTTCCATCCTCTCCCTCAACTTCTTGTTTTCTTCCACAAAAAGTTCGTTTAAAGCTAGTTGAGGTATTGCTTTGTAAATATCATTAACAAAGTTGTTTAGAGGAATCATTACCTCCTGTGCAATAAAAGGCGGCAATTCATAGTAAAGTATCTCATCAAAATCACTCATGTAAAAATTTTGAGCAAGGTAGGTTTTATTTGCCCGAAAGGGTTGTTTATTAATTTGCTTAGGGTTGTGATAACTGAGTCATAGTGTAGGTTAGGCCATATTGAAACTGATGTTTTCGTTATACCAAATTTCTCTTTACATATCCACGTCGCTTAATTGAGGTACATTGCCCCAACTACATCCTAATATCTCATAGTCTTGTACACTAAATAACAAGCAGGCACAGGTCAGAGACACTGCGTCAGTTATTTGATTTTCGAAACAGGCCTGCGCTAGATGGGGAATGACTGGGTGGGAAGATTAGTGCCTGTTTAAAACACGGATATTAAAGATTATTATCCCCCTTCCACCATAAATAACGCGCATTCGCGTCATTTCTAAAATGATTTAAAAAATTGTTCTGCATTAACCAAATGCATCTGTTGTTTAGTTTCTGTCATTCTATCAAAACTACCTACCAACATTCCCAATCTAGGGTTCTGCAAAAAGAAATCTCTGTGTACGTGCATAAATCTCCAGAATAGTCCGTCCCACACATTTTGCCACTCCCCTTTTTTATAATCACTCATTTTCATCAGGTAATTACTGCCGCTTATGTAGGGTTTGGTAGCCATCAATCCGCCATCGGCAAATTGACTCATGCCATACACATTTGGCACCATCACCCAATCATAAGCATCAATAAACAATTCCATAAACCAACGATAGACTTCATTGGGGTCAAACTCGCACAATAACATAAAGTTCCCCAAAACCATCAACCGTTCTATGTGGTGACAATAGCCCGTTTCCAGTACTTTTTTAATGGTACTATCAACAGGTGCAATCCCTGTAGTACCATTCCAGAATGATGCAGGTATTTTTCGGGTAAATTTCCAGTAGTTTCTTGTCCGCTCCTCCGTACCTTTCAATTGATAAACAGCCCTTATAAACTCTCGCCAGCCTATTATTTGCCTTATAAACCCTTCCAGAGAATTTAAGGGAATATCATTTTCATTTCCAAAGCGTAGTGTTTTCTCAATGATATATTCGGGAGTTAGTAAGCCCACATTCAGCATAGGAGTTAATACGCTGTGATGCAGTATATTTTCTTGGGTAACTATAGCGTCTTCATAAGCCCCAAATGATGAAAACCTTACTTCAAAAAATTCTGTTAGCCAAGCTTTGCTTTCCTCGAAGGTGGTTGGATAAATGAATTTGGTATTTAGTTGCCCATAGTTATCTCCAAAATACTGTTGGGTGTACTCAGTAGCTTCAGTGTAAAACATATTAGGCTGCATGAAATTAACTTTCGGCGGCGTTTTATTTGCAGGATATTTCAAGCGGTTTTCATCATCATAAGTCCACTTTCCGCCACGAGGTTGGTGGTTATCATCCATCAATATATTTCTCTTTATCCGCTGATGCTTATAAAAATCAGTTTGAAACAATCGCTTCTTATCCATGAAGTAGGCATCAATTTCTACAGGTGTATTTAAGAAAAGAGCCGTTGTCTGTTTCTTTGTTTGCATACTACAGAGAGCACTGGTTTTGGCAATCCTTTTCTCTAGCCAGTCGTCCGTTGTGTCTATGTATTCAAATGAATCGATTCCATTTGCTTTTAAATGAGGAATAAGTTTTCTAATGTCTGCCAATTCATTGTAAGAATCAACATAAACAACTTTAATTCCTTTTGATAGAAGATAATTTTCATAGAACTTCATACTCGCCCTGTGAAAAGCAATTTTCTGTTTATGAAAGTTATATTGCCTGAAATAAAGCCATTCCTCTACCAAATAAATGGTTTCGCAGTTAGCAGCTAGTGGATTTTGTTCAAACAGTTGATGTGGGAAGATGATACCTATTGCACTCATAACTACTCAAGATTATTTGTATGTCTTTTTTAGGTTTAACTTATTCCAATAAGAAAAAAAGGAGGGATAGTATCCAGATACTGCTGTTGAAATCCAATCTCTTTCTTCCTCTGTTCCACGATAACCAACATTAAGTGGATGTTCTTTATAATATACATTTCTTAATTCATGCTCCTCTGTCAATGATGAAAAAGACCCTACAAAGACCTGAATATTGGGTATATTCTTACTCAATGCCAACATAAAATCAATACACTTTTCGCTGACAGGATAGGCAGAGAAAAAGGAGGGTTCCAGTAATAAAATCCTGTTGCCTAATTCATCATTGTGCCATAAAGGATCTAAGTTGTAGTAGTTATAAATAAAAGTAGGTAACTGATTATTCACCTGTAAAACATCAGACTGGGGAAGCTTGATAGTGGTATCAAATGATTGTGTAGCCATTAATTCAACAGGAATCTCGATCGTTTCAAGTACTTCGTAAGATGTATCCAGAAAAGTATTTGATTGATTCGTATCGATAAACTTATTGATGTTCTCTTGATTAGCATAGTATTTTTTACTACTATTTGCACCACAAACCCATTGCCAGCTACATGCATTGCTAGCCCAATCTCCATCAAGCAGGTGATAGTACATCCATTTGGCTGGCTGTTGCCAATGGGATTGGGCAATGTTGCAAGCCAATGAAGCGGTGTACATTCTGCAATGGTTGTGCATATAACCACTTTCGTACAAAAGGTTAATGGCAGAATCAATACCCTCTATTCCTGTGGAAGCATTCAATATTGAATAAGAAATTTCATAATTTGAAACAGGGGTTTGTTCCTGTTTTATGGCAGTATTCAGGTCTTTTACTTGGGCTACCCGTTGAAAATAATCTCGCCAGCATAGTTCTTTTACAAACGACTCTATCTGCCATAGCTTGTATCCCTTACTTAGAACGTGTTCTAGCACTTGCCTCGTACTGATAACCCCTCTGGAAATGTAGGGTGACAAATAGGTAACACCCCCTTGCAAATAATTACGTGTTTTTGCATAAGCCACCGGTTCTATTAAATCTAGTTTATTGAGTATTACAGTATAATCCGTTTCAAAATTAAGTTTCATCTCGTTGTGCTAGTTTATGGGGTAAACACTTCCGCTTACTTGAGATTTAACATAAATCAAATCCAAAAGTTTATACATACAGAAATAGGAAGAGGGGATATTTGTTCTATAAAGCCACACGCTAGCCTTTGTAGCTATTAGCGAGTGACGATGAATAGTTGGGGTCTTAGCGAATTCCAGTTACAAACTGGTTTGACTGGTACACGCAAGTCATCCTTCGGAAGACTTGTGTGAGTGGATAATTCCGTTTTCATTTCGTTTCGTATGTCAGGCTGTTCGAGGATGTTAAGCGAAGCACATCCCGAACTGCCAATAAAAAAGAATCTCTGATTCTTTACATAGCAACGGGATTGCGAATCCCTATCATTTGCAAGTTCGACATGCGCTTCGCTTAACATCCACGAACAGCCTCGGAACACTTCGCCAAGCTGAGTTTGGCGTGGCTTTTCTATGGATAAGATTATCCCAGAATCTCTATTTTTCATCCTATGTCATAGTTATTTTAATTATCCTGCACGCACCTGAATCCCAGATGTTCCATGCCGCTGTCTTCCGATGTTTTCATTCTGCGGGCTACCCTAAAACCTGAGCAGTAACTATCATTACAAAGGAAAGAACCCCCTCTTATCGTGCGTTTTGGTATGCTTGGTTCGTCGGGGTCGTAGCTTTTCTGTGGCCCTTGTGGGTTAATGACCCCTTCTGGTTTCGCTATCGAATCGTAGTAAGTATTATTGTATAAGTCCGCCGTCCATTCCCACACATTTCCCGCCACATCGTATAAGCCATAGCCATTGGGCGCAAAAGAACCCACTGGGGCAGTGTAAAAAAAGCCATCCTCTACGGTGTTTTTTGTAGGAAACTGCCCTTGCCAATAGTTCGCTTTTTGCTTTCCCACACTTACTGGCTCATTTCCCCAAGGATAAATGTTGTTGTCTAGTCCACCCCTAGCCGCAAATTCCCATTCTGCCTCGGTAGGCAAACGTTTCCCAGCCCATTTGCAATACGCCACGGCATCCGTCCAGGCAATATGCACTACAGGATATTTTTCTTTACCAACAATAGTACTTCCTACCCCGTGCGGATGCTGCCAATCTGCCCCTGGCTTCCATTCCCACCATTGGGTATAATCGTTCAGACCGTCAATTTCTTTTGGCTGTCTAAACACCAAAGATGCAGCTACTAAAACGCTATCATCTGGCTTAGGGGTATCAGGGGGAAGTTGCTTTTTTAGTTCATTCCAATCAGGTTTGCGCTCGGCAACGGTAACATAATGTGTAGCGTTTACAAAAGCTGCAAATTGCTGGTTGGTTACTTCGGTGGCATCCATCCAATAGCCCTTGACGGTTACTTTATGCTTCGGATATTCATCTGGTGAGGCTTGCGTATTGTCTCCACCCATCATAAACGTACCGCCATTAATCCATGCCATACCTTTATGGTTGGTATTTTTATTTTTTTCTGATTGATTGATTGTATTACCAGCCTTTGCTCCAAACCTTTTTGGTAAATTAGATTCGCAACAGATAGGTTTCTTTTTTCCGCCAGAAATTGTATCTATAGTTAGATTATTAGCATTAAGAATTTGAGCCGATAAATGACTGGCGACAACAAGTAATATTACCAAGTAGATTGTTCTGATAAGGTTCATTCTTTGTGCGTTTACTGCAAAAGTGCATGAATTGAAGATTATAGGGTTATAACTTTAAAATATCAACTTACTCATCAGGATTTCTATTCAATAGTACAACCCTAACAAACGTTATTCTCTTTCTGCAAGTCTTTGCTTTATCGTTTCTATTGATTGCTTTTTCGTGTCTGTCAATAGATTAATAAATCCGTATTCGTGGTTGTATTGCTGTCCGTTTATCAATACCCATTTTAGGAAATTAGCTACTTCTTTGTTGGGATTGTTCTGGTTATACAGAACGTGTACTTCTTCTATCAATAGCTTAGGACTATTTGTTTTCTCAGCATAAGTCAATACATTATCCAGCGTGCCATAAATCCTTTCGTTGGCATCAATCTTTCCATTCTCATTAAAATCTATCGGCACAATGGCGATACTATCTATTAGTTTACGGGTCTTTAGATTGTAAATAAAGCCTAGATTATTATAAGAAACACCATTTACATCTTGTTTTACTGCATTTAGTAAGTCTTTATCATCACCCACTACACCGATACCTTTAATGTCTTTTTGATTACTACCAAAATGGTTGGCAAACGACTGGGATGCACAGGCATTTTGCTTGCGCTTATATACAGTAAACACTGCATCGGAAGCAATGCTACTAGTACTGGTCTCGCCAAAGTAAACTTGTTTGAATGTGGCATCATTAAAGCCTTTTTCTTGTAATATAGCCACATCTGCACGCTTACTATTTACTACAGGAAGCTGTATATACCTACAAACGGCAATGGCAGTCTTACCTGCTTTTACATCTGTAGCCGCTAGCCTGTGCGACACAATAGATACATCCACACTGTCTGCTGGCTGCTTACTGTTAAGAATAAAATGAAGGTTAGGATGTTGCTTTGCGTATTCATCTATCCATTTTTGAAATAGAGGATAGGTTAATCTTGTACCCGCAATGCGGATAGTGCTTTGTTGTGCAAATACACCAATGCTAGCAAGCATTGATAGGGTGACTAGTATCTTCTTCATACTATTTGTCAATGAAAATTGTTTGTACATATTTATGTTTAGTTAATGATGAAATCTATTTATTAGCTCTCTAGTACTTGTTTATCTTTATATTTACTTGAATTATCAAGCATAAAAAAGTACATCTTCTGTTATTAATAATTTAAATGTATGAATACGTCAAATTCTATTTACGGTGCAGTGAACATTGACCCAGAGATAATGGGAGGTACACCTGTATTCAATGGAACGCGAGTACCTATCCAATCCCTATTCGATTATTTGAGTACAGGGGAAACTTTAGATGAATTTCTTGAAAATTTCCCATCAGTAAAGAAAGAAACAGCCCTCCTCTTGTTAGAAATGGCGAAGAAAACGTTGACATCAGAAAAGTTATTGCATGAAAATTTTGCTTGATGAAAACTTGCCTACCAAATTGAAATATAATTTTGGTGAAGGCTTCGAAATATTCACTGTCAAAGATCTGGGTTGGCTTGGAAAGAAGAATGGTGAGCTGCTTGGTTTGGCAACTTTTAATGGGTTCGACATTTTCATTACCATTGATAAAAACCTTATACATCAACAAAGCATTCATAAATTCGATTTGAAGTTCATTGTTTTATTAGCTACTGATAACAAGCACCAAACCCTTCAGCCCTTTATAGAAAAGATTAAAATCTTACTCACCAATCCTATCATTCCAAAGATTTCAGAAATATCCTTTTAATAGTTTTTTCCCTCGTCTCTCAAAAAGTCATCACCAGAAAAATAGTCAAATACAATAACCTTGTGTTCATTGTAAAAAGTCTTTGTACCCTTTGTGGTTACCCCCTACGCTACTCGCAATTCCTCCCCATACCCTGGTATTTCATCGCCTACCTCTGGACCATTTTTTGCCAGCTCGCTGCCTTCTTTCTTCGACTTGAATAGTGGCCATAGGAACTGTGCATACCACTCTTCTGCCTTGTAATGTTTTAAGCCATACGACTCAGGGAACTTACGAGTGATGATACCTGTTTTAAAGATTACATCCCAGATGAAAAACATATTGCCAAAATTGCCCTTGTAGTAGCCCACACCGTCGTCTGATGTATCTGCGTGGTGTGCATGATGGGTAGCAGGGGTGGATATAAGGCGTTCTAATACCCATGCAAACGGGCGCAGCACTTTGTATCTGTAAAAAGGTTTATCCCACGCAATACTTGAATGTGCCGACAAGGTAATAATCGACTTTATTACCAAAGCAAACAGTGCTGAGTAGCCCAAACCTAGATATACAAGCGTAGCAGTAAGGTATATCTGCGAAAAGAATACCGTGTAAATAAAGTTTTGTCTGCCCGCCATTGCCATGCCCATGTAAGGTGCAGAGTGGTGTGTGCGGTGGAAACGCCACAACAAAGGCAATTGATGGTGCAAGCGATGATACCAATATTGCGTTAAATCATCGGCAATAGCTATCAAAAAGAAGCCGCCCCAAAACGGTACCCACGTAAAAATATTTGCCGAATGTGGCAACAAATAAGGCAATACGGTTAAGGTGAACCAACCTGTAACTGGAGGCAATAATAGCTTTGGTGCTACAAAGCAAACGATGTCAATCTTGCGCTCGCTACTCTTCCATTTGTTGTCGTACAATCCAAATGCAAACTCTACTATACCTAATACTAGGGTGAATGCTATAAATCCCCAAGTGTTCAAACCCTTGATGCTTGGTTCTATTACTTTAAAAAACTGTGGGGCATTTGCGGATTGTGTTTTTGGTGGATTTAGCCAAGGTGTCTCGCCCGTAAAATGAAAATACGCTATCAACGCCAATACGGGTAGTGCGTAAATAAAGAGACTAATGGATAAGTCTTTACCTATCTTTTTTGCCAAAATGTTGTTTAATGCCATAGTTATTTTGTTTTTTTAATGAAGAAATTGTTTTATCAAATACAATCCTCCGCCCAATACTAGCAATGGGAGAACGATAGCCGCTATGCTGATGACTATCTTTTTAGTAAGAATGATGATGTCTTGTAGTGTTATCATATTTGTTTGTTTTATTAATGTTTACGCTATTTTAACCTTAATTATGTCCTTTAAAACACTTCTATAATGCTAGACTAATAAGATATTTTGTATCTAAACTTTTATTTGCTGCGGAGGTAGTATTGCTTTTTGGGTCAAAACTGCTATTTGCTACCACGGTGATACTACCTCCTAAGCAAATAAGGGTGTTTGCTCAGGAGGTAGTATCACCGTGGCAGCAAATAACGTTTTTTGCCTAAAAAGAGATACTACCTCCGCAGTAAGCAAACTTTTTCTCCCCAAAAGCAGTGTAACTTTTGCTACAAAATATATTAATCATCCAAAGAACTTTTTCAGAGTGATTGTCAGTTTTATCTTTTACAATAAAACTGACAATCATTTATTTATAAAAATTACCGTATCCTAATTATAATTTCAGGGTTACGCATATTTACTAACAGTTACAAGGTCGACCATTTTCTCAACATATATGCACATAAGGCACATAGAAAAGGTAAGAAAAGGTAAGAAACGTTTCACTTTTAGTTCACATAGACTCGAGTATTGTTTAAAACTATCCAATTCTATGTTTTCTAATGTAACCTAATAACAAACACTATGTGCCTTATGCGCCTACGTGGTCAATTCCTTAAACGTTGGTAAATCTGCGTAAGTTGAGTTATAATGTTTTACTACTTCTTATCGCCTTGTGTTGGGAGCAATAAACTCTTAGCACCTGGTCTTAGCGTGCGTCCTTTCAATACATCTGCCCAATCAATAAAAGGATAAATATTGTTCTTCTTTGCTTGTTCTTCAAACACTTTCTTCAACTCAGCTAACTTATTTGGATACTTAGCTGCAAGGTCATTAACCTCATTAAAGTCCTCAGTCAGGTTATATAATTCCCAAGTGTCCTTTTCAAAATCACCATCAGGTATTGGTTGCCCTGCTATTTGATACTTAGCAAAGTCGATAAAGTCAGGATGATGGGCTGCCTCGGCTTTCCATCCATCCTTGTAGATAGAACGGTTGCCAAAAATGTAGTAGTGTTGAAGTGTATGGCGAGAAGGCGCCTTCGCATCTTCAATAGAATAAGCCAACGATGTACCTTGTATTTCTTGTTGTTTGATGCCACGAATCTCTGTAGGAATTGTTCCCTTAATGTATTCTAGGGTTGTAGGCAATACGTCTATTACATGACCATATTGGTTGCGTATGCCGCCCTTCTCAGCTATTCCTTTTGGATAAAATACTATCAAAGGATTGTGCGTTCCACCTTCTGCGTTGGCATCTTGTTTCCACAATTTAAAAGGTGTATTACAAGCTTGTGCCCATCCCAATGGGTAGTTAGTTTCGTTGCCCAAAGCAGTACCAATTTCACCAATTCTATCCAAGTTCTCTTGGATATGTTGTTGTTCAGGCACTTGTTTGCCAAAAGCAGAACGCTCAATCACCCCATTAAATGTACCTTCCTTGCTAGCACCGTTGTCACCAATGATAACGAAGATTAAGGTATTATCTAATTGTTTTATTTCTTTTAGATGATTGATTAATAAGCCAACCTCATGGTCTGTATAGGTTAGGTAACCTGCATACACCTCCATAAAGCGAGCGTATAGTTTCTTCTCTTCGGGAGATAGCGTTTCCCACGCTTTAATGTCCTGATTACGTGCTGGCAATACTCCATTGGCAGGAACTACACCCAAACGCTTTTGGTTCTCAAAGGTCTGCTCACGATAAGCATCCCAACCCGCATCGAACTTTCCTTTGTACAAATTGCTCCATTCGGCACTCACTTGGTGTGGCGCATGAACAGCCCCCGGTGAATAATACAAGAAGAAAGGTTTGTCTGGTGCAGCCTTCTTTTGGTGGTCAATAAAGCTGATAGCCTTATCCGTAATCTGTTCATTAAGGTGACGACCATCGGGTGTAACATGTGCTTGGTCTTCTACCAAATCTGGTTTGTACTGATCTGTTTGTGAACCTAAGAACCCAAAGAAATGGTCGAACCCTTTTCCAGTAGGCCAGTGGTCGAAAGGCCCTGCATCAGTTGCTTCTTCATCAGGTGTGATACCATATTTGCCTACGGCGAAAGTGTTGTACCCATTCTCGCGCAACACTTCGGCAATAGTTCCTGCGGTTGAAGGCACACGACCATCCCAACCAGGGAAGCCAGCCGATACGCCAATATGAGAGAACCCACTTTCGTGTACCGCACCACTATTACGACCAGTTAACAACGCCGAACGGGTAGGGGCACAGATAGCGCAAGTATGGAAGTTGGTATAACG
>JANYEX010000151.1 GCA_025359725.1 Chitinophagaceae bacterium
GAAGTCGTGTCATTTATTGGCGATAAATGAGTCAACTGCGTGAAGTCGTAATTTTTATAAATCCTTTTTTAATTTTCTAACGAAAAGTATTCAAAAATATTTAAAATAATGCTGTATTACTAGAATCTGGCTACATAATGGGTAAAACAGCACACAAAAGACGCATTGTGAAGACTTTGACTTTATTTTAAATAAAATTAATAAACCAACAAGATAAATCTTTGCAATTATCGATATTCTAATATATCCTATCCAGAAAAGATGGCTTTAAAAATAAAAGCGGTTTAACCATTTCTCAAAAAGGGTTAATCTTTTTTCATTAAGGGTAAGTCTTTTTTGTTTCGGGGATAACCAATTCCCTAAAATGGTTAACCATTTTTGTTTAATTGTAAACCATATCTGATTTTTTGATAGGCCTAAATGGGGTAAGAATTTTCCTAAAGGATGACCTTTTTTTAAAAAGAGCTTTATGCTATTAAAAATATTACAGGGCAAATATTCTATCCAACAGTTCCTTTATCACATCTAATTGTCAAAAAAAAGCAGTTGTCATAATAAAATAGTCAATCAAGACAATCATCTGCAACAATTGGAACGGTATTATTTTTCAATTAGACTTGTTTTGTTTTTGAAAGTATTTGATATTTTTTAACGATTGTTTTTACAACGAAATCTTAAAGCAAAGGTTTCGTTATTTCTTAATACCATTTAAGTCTATATGAAAAAATCTCTCCTCTTTTCGAGCCTAGTTGTGCTTGCTTGTTTCTTTGGTACCAACGTATCTGCTCAGTATTATCCTGGTGGGTTTGCTCAAGGTAAGCTGGGCTTTTGGTTCGATGTAAATGATAGTACCTCTATCACAAAAACTTCTGGGCGTATTTCTGCTTGGAAGGATAAAGTTAATGGCACTTTGATAGCTGCACAGTCCACCAATAGCCTTCAACCAAATGACACCCTTCAAGATGGCAGGAAGGTAGTAAACTTTAATGGCACTAGGGGTCTTAGCGTTCCTTATAACAGTGCCTTGGTGCCAGCAAATGGGTTCAACATTGCCCAGATACTGTATGTATATCCCGATGCACCCGTTACCAATGCCGATTTTAGATGTGGTACTTATTGTAACAATAACGGAAATACAGGTTCTCCTTATATCAGTGTACACTATGTTACTGCCGATGCTAAAATGGAGCTGGCTAGCAACAGAAATAGTACTGGTTATTATTACACCAATTACCCAGATGTACGGGGAAGGTGGACTATTGCCTCTACCTTGTGTAATGCCAGCAACACACAGGCTAACTATTATTACAATGGAAGTGGTACGCTAAACACGACTGTATCTGGTTACATCAACAACAATTCTGGTTCTACCATTGGGAATAGCTACAATGCTTCGGGATACTACACCGTACATTGGGGAGTGGGGGAGATGGTACAACTAAATTATGCTGGGGGTGTATCTGCCAACAAAATACTAAATGTTTATCTGGCTAATAAATGGGCAATGCGGGATAGCTTGTATGGCGGGAACAATTTATTATTCACGCCTACAAATCCAAACTATACAAACAGCCTTGTAGGGATAGGAATGGAAGCTATTGGCGATTCTGTGTCTGCCACTGGTTCCAATAATGGATTGGGACTTCAAAATGTTTCGGGGAATACAGGCTTTTTGAGGTCACAAGGAGATTATTTATTTGCTGCTGACAATGGAAGTGGGGGCACTGTGGCACTGGGTAGTTTCTTTACCCGTTGGGCACGCAGTTGGTATATCCAAAAAACGGATACGATAGGCATTGGTGGATTGGTAAACTTAAGTTTCGATTTTGCGAGCTATGGTATGGTCTCTTCTTTGGATACCTTGCACAATAACTATTATTTATTGTTCAACAAAACCAATGGTGGCTTTGGTAGTGATAGTAACTACTTGGTAAAAGTAAATTCCATTAGTCAAGCAACAGGAGGTAACAGCCAATTACTTGTTCAGATAGATGCAATTAACCTAGCCAACGGATATTATACATTGGTGTATGCACCAAAAGGAACTTCTACCACGCTTATACCCAACTTGGCAAGTTTTGTTTCTAATGTGTTTACGCTACGGGCACCCAACAAACCAACTTTAGTAGCAGGAAATACCTATAATTATATTGGATTGGATAGTAGTCAGTTTAGCTATCCAGTATTATACTATAAAATTTATGCTCGTATAAATGGCGGTGCATTAAATGTTGTAGATAGCACAGTTGGCAAACCAACTTACTATGCCCATTATAACCTAACCAATGGCAACAATTACTCGTACTCCATAACTGCCGTAGCTGCACCAGGAAAGGAATCTTCTTTGAGTGATACAGCACAAGCAATACCTGGCATATATGCCCCAATATGGCTGATGGTACCACAGGCAAATACAAGTAATCAGCTTTTTATGTCGGGAAACATTTCCTTAGTTGGCTTGCCGTTGAAATATTATTTCGACAATCCTTCTGGGGGTGGTCATGTAAGGTCTTATTCGACATCGAATCTATATACCGACACTGGATTGGTAAATGGAAATACATATAGCTATCGGTTTAAGGTTATGGATTCAACAAAAGGGTCATCTACCGAATCAGGTTGGAGTAGTACACAATCAGTTCAACTGATGGACTCTTCAAGAGGAGGTTATTCTTACAATATGGCTTTCCTTGATCCTACAACTTACAATTCCCCTAATGGTATCGGACCATCTACTATTACGCCTGCAAATATGGATATGACAGGAATGCGTTTCTTAAGAAGGGCGCCTGCACCGGGTATTCATCCGAGGATCCTCATAAATCCTGAGGATTCAGCTTCAGTAAGGTGGAGGTTAAAAAATACCATTAGTGGTCAATATGCTTCCCGTTGGATACATGCCACAACGATATTGTTGCAGTTAGGCAATTCGGGATATAATAGAAATGCGTGGTATGCACACGATACATTGGGTAATGTTTATCTCCCTAATGTGGGTGCTGCAGATTGCAAACTATTGTACGATTCCTTGGCAGCTGGGGATATAGGTGTTACAAACAATTATTCTAATCTATGGGGGAATAATTTTACTAAAATGGCTTTCAACTTTTCACAGGAAGCGGAAGAATGCTGGTTGTATAGAAATCAGACGGACAGTGTAACTAACACTTCTTATGCTACTCGGACTCAAAAACTTGCTAGAGCTTTAACAGTATGGGCCAAGAAGATAATAGCCGATACCAGCATACATGGCACGATAGATATGACACATTTTGGTGGGTTGCATAATGCCTTTGCTTACGACTTTATATACGACCAAATGACCAAGAACCAACAAGATACCATTCGTATGGCCATCCTTAAAACCTTGCCAGACAGTAGTCAAGAACATGGGTATTACTCACCATCCTACGCCACTCTTTCTAACTGGTCAACTTTTGGTGGTGAAATATTTACCAACATTGCCGTAGAAGGGGAGCCTGGATATGCACTGAAGGACTCTGGCTTATTACGTACTTGGATTAAATGTGTATGGAACTTTATTACTTATGGTATTTATGATAAAACGGGGGATACTTACGAAGGCATAGGGAAAAATCGTTTGAATTCTGCTTTGTTAGTAGCTATGGCAAAACGAGGATTTAGTG
Organism: Chitinophagaceae bacterium; assembly: GCA_025359725.1. Taxonomy (GTDB): domain Bacteria; phylum Bacteroidota; class Bacteroidia; order Chitinophagales; family Chitinophagaceae; genus Parasediminibacterium. The sequence goes on from JANYEX010000151.1 coordinate 3,648, forward strand.
TATTGGGACACCCAGGAATAAGGTCTTTCGCAACCAAATACCTACCAACTGTCATACAGCCATTTGGATATTCTTTTATTGGTACAGATATTCTTGGAGGCACCGGAAACCTAAGCCCAAGTACTGGAGGCTGGAACCCTGGTTGGATGGATATTGGAGGACTAAAATGGATATTCCCCACAGATACTTCGGTAGATTATACATGGCGTAACCTAATGCAAAGGCAATATGCAAATGCACCTTATAGCCCAACGATTTCACCTACCTATTATTACTATATTGGAGTTAGTGAGAATTATGGTGCAGGGTTCAATATGCATGTTCCAGCATTATTGTTTGCCTCTGATTATTTTAATACGCCATTGGCTACCGAAGCGCAAGCCGCATTGGGAGGCAACAAATTTTATTTTGACTCATTGGGCGGTCAAGCCATCATGCGTAGTGGCTTCGATAGTACAGCAGCTATGCTTTTCTTTGCTTGTAGGCAAGATGGTGGTGGACATACCTATGCCAATAAGAACGAAGTGTTATTTAGTAGTAAGGGAAGAATTTGGTTTCCAAGGGTTACCACTACAGGCAGCGGATTGGTTGTACAGGATTCTGTGATGCCAACAAAAATTTCCAATTCCATTCTCATTAATGATGTAGGCATTTTGACCGATACTGGTGCCTACTTTAGTTATGGTATAGTGCCAGGCAAGATGATTTATTATAGTAACAGTTCCAATTTACTAAGTATTGCTGGGGATGCCACGCACGCTTACGGATACCAATACCAAAACTTTGGTTTTGGAGGAATAACAGGGGAGAGTCCATATTTAGCACCGCCATATTGGAACAAGGTTAACACAACCATTAATTCCTATCGTTACGGCAAATACTACAGTTTTGATGATGTGAGTTTTTATAACAAATTCACTTATCCGGATACTAAGGTCACGCCACCTTATTATTACCAACGTACTGTCGAAGCTCCATATCTGAATGGTGCAGTTAAAAAAGTTTATAGAACTGCATCTTTGGTACAGGCTACTAATCCTTATGCCATTATTGTGGATGATGTGCAGCGGGATAATAACACCAATAATTATAAATGGACAACCCCCCTTGCCCCCGACTTGAGTGTGGATACCACTGTTACTAATCTGACAAACAACAATTATCGTTTTGACGTGATATTGAAAGAGCCTACTGCTACAGGAAACCGCAGATTGTTGATTAGAGTATTGAATGCTAATGGAGCCATTAACAATACTGTTGCGGGCACTGAGGATTCTTCAATCTACAATGCTACCAATACCTGTACAGGTTGTGGTTTGATGCGGTTTAAGTTGGAAGCCAATGCGATAGATCCACAATTCAAGGTGATGCTGTTTGCCTATAACAAGGGTGATAGTCTTCCTGTAACCAATTGGAGTCCTGATAAAACAAAACTTTATGTTTATAATGCAGGGGTAACCAATACAATTTCCTTTCCAATGGATAATACAGGTAGGACTAATATTAACCTAAACGCCGCTGATACAGGTTCTTATTGGTCTGGCAATGTGAGTACCGACTGGAATGTAGCTGGCAACTGGGCTTCTGGGCATATTCCAACTGCCATGGATAATATTATAATCCCGGCAGGGGTTTCCAATATGCCAGTAGTTAGCAATGCATCGGCTGTAGCCAATAAATTATCTATACAACCAAGTGCTACATTAAGGGTTGACTCTGTTTTGCAACTTAATTCCGACTTGAATATGTTGGGTACTTTGACAGGTAATGGTACTGTTAAAACGTACAGCACGTCTGTTACCCCTATTAATAATGCACAGACTTGGAACGTAAACATAGAATATAACAATGCCAGTGGTGGGCAAAACGTAATGAAGGGAACATATAACAAACGTCTTTCTATTAATGCCTTACAGGCAGGCAGTGTTTGCAATGCGACAGACACATTAACTGTTTATGGTAGTTTGAATATCTCTCAAGGCAATACGTTAAACATGGGTAACTACCTAATGAATGGTAACATTACCACTGTTTCTGGAACTGGAACATTGCAAACACAAAGCACTGCCAACCCATGTATCCCTGTGGGCGAAGTGTGGTCAGGAAAAATAATGTTCAATGCCACCGCTGGTGGACAGTTTGTGCCAGCAGGTACTTATCAAAACCTTTCATGTAACACAGCTAATTTGGGTGTTTTGTTAGCCAAAGGGGCAATATCCATTATTGATACATTACTAATCAATGGTAATACCACTTTAGATCTAGATACCAATCAACTTTCAGGAACAATCAATTATACAAAAGGGTATGGATTATTAAAAACTGGTAATACCTCCTCTAACCCACTACCAGCTAATAAAACATGGAGTATGGGTGTAGCATATTATAGTATTGCAGGAACACAAACTATAGTAAACGGTAATTACAGTAACCTTGACCTTTCTGGTGGAGCCACAGGCGGAAGAATATTGCCTTCTAGCGGTATTTTCAGCATATCAGGAAACTTGATACCCAATACAGGTAGCGGTTCTTTGGTTACAACGAATGATTCAGTAACTTTTAAAGGAACAGCCGTGATAGCAGGTTCTATTTCCCTTAATAATATTACAATAGCATTACGAGCTAGTTTAACTGCGTCTAGTGGAATATTGACTATTGGGGGCAACTTCAGCAATTCAGGTACATTGAATCCTAACAATGGAACCATTATATTCAATGGTACTAATCAGTCTATATCTGGAAACAACACTTTCTATAACCTTACAAAGACAACTAATACTGCTTGTTCTTTAACATTGCAATCGGGAGCTATACAAACTATTAATGGAACACTAACATTGGGTGGCTTGTATGGAAACCTTTTGGTACTGAATGCTTCGAGTATAGGAACACAAGCAAACATCAATCCGACTGGTGCTAGGGTAATTAGTTATGTTACCGTAAAGGACAATAACAATACCAATGCAACAGCAATTAATCCTGCCAATAGTTACAATAATGGCAATTTATCCAATTGGAATTTTGGTCCTGCAACCTTTACTTGGACAGGCGCTACAGATACCAAATGGAATACCATAAGCAACTGGTCGCCAGCTATTCTTCCTGGTGTGTCAGATACTGTTTTGATAAGAAAAACTGGAACAAACAATTTGTCTCTGGAGGTATCAGTAACCGTTGGTGCAATAACTATAGACACATTTAGTACCCTATCTCTCAATACACAAACATTGACTACAAAAGGAAATATGGTTGTTAATGGTACGTTGAACGGAAATACGGGTAATACTATTTTTGCGGGTAATACTGCTGTATCTGGAGTCGGCAATCTAAATTTAAGCAATATTACCATTAATAGTGGCTTTACCTTTACGACTGCCGCGCCTATAAATGTGAGTGGTAATTGGGTAAACAATGGAACATTAGTACAAGGTACACAGGCCATCAATTTTAATGGTACAACTAATCAATCCATCACTAGAACAGGTGGGGAAAGCATGAACAACTTGACTATTTCAAATACCTCTGCGAATGTTACTTATACAGTTCCCTTGACAATTTCAAATAATGGAACAGTTACCATTAACAACGGTTCGGTTTTGGATTTGGGTAACAATAGTCTTACTGTAGGGGCAACTTTCACTACAGTCGGCACGGGCATATTAAACACACAAAATACCACTGCAACAGCAATGCCCGTTGGAAAAACTTGGGCTTTCACTATCAACTATAACAATGCGACTGGTGGACAGACCCTTGCGAATGGTACTTACACATCAGGATTGAGAGCTAGCAATACATCTGGAATAGATACCTTGAACGGAGCTACTACCATTAATGGAACACTCACAGTGAATACAGGCGGCACTTTGGATATGCGTGGTTACACCCTTATTACAGGTTCTAGTTTCATCGATTCGGGGTTGGGTACAATCAAGACACAAGGTACATTCCCTAACAGTAAAACTTGGACTGGCTCTGTGGTCTTTAATAGCACCACTGCTTATTATACCATTCAACCAGGTACTTATAACAACATAGATTTGGATGGAGGAACTGGTGCAGCTAGGAATATGGATATAGGCAGTGGTAGCGGTACTGGAACATTTAATATCAATGGAACACTCACATGGAGCGGTACGGGCTCGATAGCATTTAATAAAACAACGGTTAATTATTCAGGGAATAATCAAGCAGTTGTGAGTGGATTAAATTATTATAATGTAGGCTTCACGGGAACTAATACTGCGCAGCCCCCCACTGTTACAACCCTCAATATTGGCGGTGTCTTTAATTCTGGTATATTCTCAGGCTTGTCATCTGGCACAATAATATTTACTACCCCTTCAGGGGGCGGTGTTCCACAACCTGGCCAAACAATACCTGCATTCAATTTCTATAATTTAACCATTTCTGGTTCCAGAATGGTAAATATAACCTTTGCATCTTCAGGCACTATTGGAGTAGCTGGTGTATTTAATCCAACTGCTACATTTACTTCTAGCGGATATGTTACCACAGGTAGCAACATCAATTTTAATGGATCTGCTTTACAAAATATCCCTCGACTACTATCTGTAGGTATCTGTAACTATGGAAGCATACAAGTAAGTAATGCTGCGGGTGCAACTTGTGCATCTTCCATTGCGATAGCTAATAACCTAACTCTAAATAATGGCATCTTGAACTTGAATAGTAAGACTGATAGTATTGGTGGAAATATATCTGTAGTTTCTGGAAGCTTTAATGCTGAAACTGGGTCATTGTTTTTAAATGGTACGTCGGCACAAACTATTGCTACAGGTGCTTTTGTGGGTGATAGTATCAATACACTTACAGTAAAGAATAGTGCAGGAATTACTTTTAATGGAGGAATCAATATAGTTACTAGCATTATTTTATCCAATGGTATCGTTTTTGTAGGCAGTTATGGAATGGTCATTAAATCTGGTGCTTCTTTAAGTGGTGCTTCTGCATCCTCTTATATTAGTGGCAAACTTACCCAAACTATTTCCAATACATCTGCAATTACTTACCCGATTGGTATGGGGGGCAATTATCGTCCTGTAGTGTTTACATACACAAGTGCCCCTGGTACGCAAACTGTCGGTATCCAACAAGTGGAAGCGGCTTATCCTACACCAATATCCTCAGTAAGCACCGCAAGATTCGGTAATCGTTATTGGAATATTACCCAATCTTCTACAGGTCTGCCTTATACTGTAGGATTGAATGCTGGTGGTGTAATACCTGTTGGTTTAGCAGTGATGCTTAGAAGGGAAGGAACTAGTTCTGCAACCTCAAATGCGGTAACTTACAGTGTACCTAATTATACAAACAGCAGCAGCTATTCAACCATCAATACTTCTAATGATGTAGCACTAGGAGAAACCAGTATACCACTAACAATTGCCGGTGCAGCTTCTAATAGTAAGGTTTATGACGGAACTACAAATGCTATTGTTACTAGTGGAAGTTTAGTAGGAATTGTGTCTGGGGATGTAGTTACATTAACCCAAGCCGGTAACTTTGCTACCAGAAATGTAGGTACTGGTATTGCGGTAACAGCCAATTGTTCTATTAGAGGCACAAATGCAGGAGCCTATTATTTATCCGCACAACCAACTTTGGGTGCAAACAATATCACTCAGTATCTATTGAGCGTTACAGCAGTAACTGCTAGCAAAGTTTACGATGGTACAACTACCTCCACTGGCGTACCAACTTACAGTTTGCTCACAGGGGACAATACTACTACTTCGCCTATACAGGTTTACAACAACAAGAATGTTGGCACAGGAAAGATCCTTACGCCAAGTGGCTTGGTGACCAATGATGGCAACGGCGGCAACAACTATACGGTGACTTATGTGCCAGTTTCAACAGGAACAATAACCGCAGAACCATTGACAGTAACTGCTGCCACTAATACCAAAGTTTATGATGGGGGGAATACTGCCATTGCAACGCCAACTATTACTAGCGGTACATTGATGTCTGGTGATGTAGCCAACTTCAGCGAAACATATACTTCCAAGGTAGTTGCTACGAATAAAACATTGGGGTCTTCTGGAAGCGTGAATGATGGTAATAGTGGCAACAACTATAGCTACACTTTTGTTAATGATACAACGGGTGTGGTTACTTCATTTACTTTGACTGTAACAGCGACTGGTGTCGATAAAACTTATGATGGCACGACCAATGCAATAGTTATACTAAGTGACAACCGGATAAGTGGGGACAACATTACGGATGCTTATTCAACCGCCAATTTCTCTGATAAGAATATTGGCACTGGCAAGGCTTTAAGTGTTGCAGGTCTAAACATAAGTGGTACAGATGCGGGCAACTACACACTGAGTTCTACTACGGCAAATGCCATAGCAAACATCTCTGCTTTGTCATTGACTTTAACAGCAACTGGTGTCAACAAAACGTATGATGGCACCACCAATGCTACCGTAACATTGAGTGACAATAGGATAGCAGGGGACATATTCACTGATGCCTATACTAGAGCTGTATTTAGTACACAAAATGTAGGAACAGGGATAGCTGTTAATGTGACTGATATCAGTATTTCTGGAACGAATGCTGGCAACTATACATTGAATAATACGACTGCTAGCACTACTGCCAACATCAGTGCATACACATTGATAGTAACGGCAACTAGTATCAATAAAACATACGATGGTACAGCCAATGCTACAGTAACATTAAGTGACAATAGGATAGCTGGTGATGTATTCACTGATTCTTATACCAGTGCTGCTTTCGGTGATAGGAACGTAGGTACAGGAAAGACCGTAGGCGTCAATGGTATTTCAATATCAGGTGCAAGTGCTGGCAACTACACTTTGGGTAACACCATTGCAACCTCCACAGCTAACATCAGTGCCTATACCTTGATTGTTTCTGCAATAGGTAACAACAAGACATACGATGGTACCACGAATGCTTCCGTTACATTGAGCGACAATAGGATTGCTGGCGATGCCTTAACAGACTCTTACACTACTGCTGCTTTTAGTGATAAGAATGTAGGTACAGGCAAGACTGTAAATGTAATTGGTATCTCAATTTCTGGTACGGGTGCTGCTAACTATATACTTAGTAATTCGACTGCAACAACTTCTGCTAATATCGCTTCATATACCTTGATTGTTTCAGCAATAGGCATCAACAAGACTTATGATGGCACTACCAATGCGAACGTAACATTGAATGACAGTAGGATAGCAGGGGATGTGTTCACTGATTCATACACAAGTGCTGCTTACAGTGATAGGAACGTAGGAACTGGCAAAACGATTACCGTAAATGGTGTAAGTATTTCTGGGACAAATGCGGGCAACTACACTTTAAGTTCTACTAGTGCTTTTACGACTGCCAACATCACGGCTTATACATTGATAGTTTCTGCAACGGGTGTCAACAAGACTTATGACGGTACAACGAATGCTACAGTAACATTGAGTGACAATAGGATTGCAGGGGATGTGTTCATTGATTCATACACCAGTGCTGCCTTTAGCGACAAGAATGTAGGAACAGGTAAAACTGTTAGTGTAAGCGGTATAAGTATTGCTGGAACGAATGCAAGCAACTACACATTAAGTAATACTACTGCAAGTGCCACAGCAAACATTTCTGCTTTGCCGCTGACTGTCTCTGCAACTGGTATCAACAAAACTTATGATGGTACAACAAACGCAACTGTAACCTTGAGCGACAATAGGATCACTGGTGATGTATTCACTGATTCCTATACCAGTGCTGCGTTTAGCACTAAGAATGTAGGTACAGGAATAACTATCAGCGTAAGCGGTATCAGTATTTCTGGCACAGGTACTAGTAACTACACATTGAATAATACGACTGCCGGCACGACTGCCAGCATCAGTGCATACACATTGACTGTAACATCTACAGGTATCAATAAAACATACGATGGAACTACAAATGCTGCTGTTATTTTAAGTGACAATAGAATAGCTGGCGATGTATTCACGGATTCTTATACCAGTGCTGCTTTCAGTAGCAAAACAGTAGGTACGGGTAAGATAGTTACAGTTAGCGGTATCAGTATTGCTGGTACGAGTGCTGGCAACTACACATTGAGTAATACCACTTCTACTACCTCAGCCAACATCACTGCTTACACATTGGTAGTGTCTGCAACGGGTATCAACAAAACTTATGATGGCACCACGAATGCTTCTGTAACACTAAGTGATAATAAAATTAGTGGAGATAATGTGATTGATGCCTACATTGCTGCATCCTTTCCAACCAGCAGTGTTGGCAATGGACAAACAGTATCTGTGAGTGGTATTAGCATTTCTGGTAGCGACGTTGGTAACTATTCTTTAGGTAATACCACTGCGAGCACCACGGCTAATATCAATCCTGCTACCTTAAGCATCACTGCCAATGCCCAAAGCAAAAATTACCAAGGCTTCCTCAATCTAGGTACAACTGCCTTCACAACAGCGGGGCTTTTAGGTAGTGATGTCGTGAACAATGTGGTGTTGACTAATAGCAACACGGGCAATGCTACTTCACCCACCACCGACGCCTTGGGTACATACAATATTATCCCTAGCGCAGCAACTGGAACCGGTTTGAGCAACTACAGCATCAGCTATCTAAACGGTACACTTACTGTAAAGAATACCGTTAAGTATGTATGGACGGGTGCTTCGGATACGAGGTGGAATAATACTGCCAACTGGACGCCTTCTGCTATACCAACCGCTATTGATAGTGTGGTAGTAACCAAAACGGGTTCAAATAACCTTTCATTGGATGTTTCCACTACAGTTGCTTATGTATCTATCAGTTCAGGGAATACAGTTGCTTTGAATGGACAGACAATTACCGTGGGTGGTAACTGGGTAAATGCGGGTACATTTAATGGCAATACAGGCAGCAACATCTTTGGTTGGTCAACCACCTTGTCTGGTACAGGAAGTAACAACTTCAACAATGTAACCATCAACAGTGGTGCTACCCTTACAGCTTCTTCCACAGCCTTCAACGTATCCGGCAACTGGACAAACAATGGCACTTTCACGCCATCTACTGGTACGGTGGCATTCAATGGAACAACACAGCAAATCAGTCCAACTACATTCTATGGTCTAACTATTTCATCTGGTATTACAACTGCTTTAGGTAATATTGGAGTTAGTTCAATATTGAATATTGCCAGTGGTTCAACATTGAATATGTCTAGCTACCAATTGAGTAGTGTAGGCTCTACAAGTGGTACTGGTTCATTCCAAACACTTTATACCAGTAGTTTACCTGTACCAACAGGAAAGACGTGGGCTTTCAATATGGCTTATAACAACACTACTGGTGGTCAGTCCATCGTGGCAGGTACATATTCTAATGGATTAACAATTGGAAATACCAATGGTACAGACACAGCAACTAATAATCTTACAGTTAATGGTAATCTAGTAACAACGGCTGGCGGTACGGTTGACTTGAGAACATATAACATTTCAACGAGTGGGACACTCAACTCTAACAATACGAATGGTACTTTGCTTATCGGTGGAGGTGGCTCATCCTCTTATCAAGTACCTATTAATCAAACTTGGAGTGGTACAGTTATTTATTACAATGGGGGCAACAATAGGATAGTACCGGGTACATACAATAACTTGAACCTAGATAATGGCGTACCTAATTTTATCAATTTTGATAATGGGAATAATCCTTCAGGTGTATTCAATATTGGGGGTACACTATCTACTGTCAGCACTTTGTTTACTATACGTACAACAACCTTTAACTTCACTGGTACTAACCAAGTAGTGCCGGGTATTCTTTATTATAACTTAACCCTTTCTGGTACTGGTACTACGTTCTCTAGTGGTACAGCCAGCGTTGCCAATACATTCAATCCTAGTAGTATTACAGTCGCCAATCAAGGGACTATTAATTTCAATGGCACTGCTGCGCAAACAATCCCTGCTTTCAACTACAACAACCTAACCATTAGTGGCTCTAGGTCGTCTAGTGTGTCCCTAACAAGCTCAGGAACAATTGGTGTTGCAGGAACATATAACAACACCGCTAGTTACACATCAGGAAGCTTTGTTACTACAGGAAGCACCATCAATTACAATGGTACTGGGGCGCAAACTGTAGTTGCCACTAGCTATAACAACTTGTCTATCTCAGGTGCAAGGACTAGCAATAATGTTACCCTGCCAAGTAGTGGAACAATTAGTATTGCTGGTAATTTCAACTATACCCCAACCTTCACTACAGGTTCGTTGGTAAACACAGGTAGCATCGTTCAATTTAATGGCACTATCAACCAAGCATTCACTGCAACAGGTGGTATTACGTTGAATAAATTAACACTAAACAATACTACTTCGGGCGGTGGAACAATATCTCTTAATGGCGGGTTAACCTTGGCTAGTACCCTAACCCTTACTGCTGGCAAACTCGATGTGGGCAGCAGCAACTTCACCATCAATAGTGGCGTTACGGTTTCCACGCCATCTGCTTCTAGTTATATTGTAACCAGCGGAACTGGTAGCCTTATTCGCAAAGCCATCACAACTGCTACATTGTTCCCTGTGGGTACAGCTACTAGTTATGCGCCCGTCACTATCACCAACAATACTGCATCAGATATGACGGTGGGAGTTAGTCCTACCATTACCAATGCAGTTTGGGATTCTTCCAAACTAGTTAAGTTACAATGGTCTATTGCTTCTTCTGCTAACACTACTGCCTCATCCATTTTGCACCAGTTTAATGGTACAGATGGCGCTTCAAACTTTGCGGTGGGAAGCGTTTGTGAGAATGGCTGGTTCAATTTTGGCTATAATGTAACCAATGTTAGTACGCCAATTTCATTGGGTGGTAATGCTTATACCCTCAATAAAACAGGGTTAGCATTTACTGCTGGCACTACTTATCTATCAGTGATGGGCAATCAAGGATCCATACAATCTTTGTATGTAATTAATTACAAAAAAGGTTTGGGGAAAGATATTTTTGCTTCTAATAAGATAGACTTTGCCAGAAACAATCAGTTTCTAGTAAGGAGTAATTAGTATCTGATATAGAGTGTTATTTAAAAAGCGATCGTTCTAAATTTTTAGGGCCATCGCTTTTTTATTGTATTGACATGTTGCATTTGTGAGGTATCATATTGCGATGTATTACTTGAGGTTTCAGTTTGAAACCTCAAACCCCCTTTCAAATAATATTTATCACCAAAAAGAAATTTTTGTAATTATTATTAGCATCTTTTACCAACGAAGAGTTTTATTTAACCCAGTTTTCTATTTCCAATCCTTCTACTCTTTCAAATTCTTTTGTGTTATTTGTTACCAACGTACAATTGAGACTTAGAGCATGTGTTGCAATTGGTTACTGCAATAGAAGATGAGGAAATTTTACAGGTAATAAAACAGAATATCGAAGCGATAAAAACGTATGATGTGACGGATGATTTATTAGCTGAAGATTTTAATGGATTAAAAAATATGGTCAATGAACCATCTGGCTACGAAACACTCTCTCAAAAGGAGTTTGATAACTCAATAAAAAAATGGAGAGGTACAAAGTAGTCTACAAAAAACGGTTCCAACAAAAATTCCTACGATTACTTAACTATCTCAATATTGAATGGGGCTTAAAAGTAACCGATGACTTTATTACCATTTTTCAAGGAAGGATAGCCACACTTATTTCAAATCCCAGCAT
>JANYEX010000170.1 GCA_025359725.1 Chitinophagaceae bacterium
ACGTTGCAAATGAACTTCGACCTGAAAGTGAAGCCATTAGCAACCAAACGTGCCATTGAGCGCACGTATCAAAAACCATTGACACAGCAATTTCAGATAAACAATAAATTGAACACTACCCTAAAAGTATTTTTGTCCCTGAAAAGAAATGGCTTGGTGGGGTTGGTATTTGTAACCATTCCACCATTGAGTATAGGCATTTATAACTTGGTTGATATGGGCAATAATGCCACGCAGAAGTTCTTGAGCATCCAGAATATGGATGATAAAATAAAGGCAGACATAACGATAAAAGTGCTTTAACTAGATAGTAGTTATTAGATAGTAGTTATGATTGAAATATAAAAATCCCCTCGAAGTAACTGTTTCGAGGGGATTTTTATTTTATGTCACTCGCAAAAGTCTTCCGTAGGATGGTATACAAATGAAAACTTTAATGACTATCCGCTATTTGTTAATCACTTTACTATCCCACATCATCTTGCCGTCTTTGCGAGGCACGAAGAAATCTCACATAAAATAAAGGAATTGCCCTTCGACAGGCTCAGGGAGACAGTCTTGCTGATTTTCGAAGAGGATATTTTGTCATCTCAATAAACTTAAGAAACGCTGATTAATGCCTCAGTGGGACAATAAGATTGATTTTCTGGGTGAAAACTGATATCATTCCCATTTCTTCCTAGATCGCTGGGTGTGTAATTTGAAAGAACGATTCACTGTTTTTGGGAGTCTTTAAATGATTAAAATAATTATAACATAGGATGAAAAATAGAGATTCCGGGATAATCTTATCCATAGAAAAAGCTTTTTGCATTAAATATCAACTACTTTAAGTTTATTTGTATGAATGCAATACACAGTAAACAAGCACACTTATCATTTTTCCGATTTAAAGGATTTGCTAGCTAAAGCAACACCTTTTAGAAGCGGTGATGCGTTGGCGGGTGTGGCAGCAAATAGCTACGAACAAAGGGTTGCTGCACAGTTTGCATTGGCAGATTTACCATTAAAGACATTCCTAAACGAGGCAATTATACCTTATGAAGAGGATGAGGTTACTCGCCTGATAATTGATTCTCATAGTGCAACCGCTTTTACCCCCATTAGTCATTTTACCGTTGGTGAACTGAGAGATTGGCTACTGGATGATGCGGTAGATACGCATACATTGCAACAATTATCAACAGGATTGACACCCGAGATGGTAGCGGCAGTAAGTAAGCTGATGCGTAACCAGGATTTGATACTGGTGGCTAGGAAATGTGAGGTTGTTACTCGGTTTAGAAATACAATTGGGCTTAAAGGGCGTTTATCCACTAGGTTGCAGCCCAATCACCCAACCGATGATGTCAAAGGCATTGCAGCAAGTATAGTTGATGGACTTTTATATGGCAGCGGCGATGCAGTAGTAGGCATAAACCCAGCAACTGATAGTCCATCGGCAGTTTCTACACTATTATATATGCTAGATACGCTTCGGCAGAAGTATAACATCCCAATGCAGTCTTGTGTGTTAGCACATGTGACCACAACGCTACAATTAATACAACAAAATGTGCCTGTAGATTTGGTTTTTCAATCGATAGGTGGCACAGAAAAGACAAATAGTAGCTTTGGGATTAACTTATCGCTGTTGCAAGAAGCTTATGAGGCCGCATTATCCTTAAACAGAGGAACTGTAGGCAATAACGTAATGTATTTTGAAACTGGGCAAGGCAGCAGTCTCTCTGCCAATGCACATTGGGGGGTAGATCAGCAGACTTGTGAAGCAAGGGCTTATGCGGTGGCAAGAAAGTATAGTCCCCTGTTAGTAAATACCGTAGTTGGGTTTATCGGACCAGAATATCTGTTTGATGGCAAGCAAATAACCCGTGCAGCCTTAGAAGATCACTTTTGTGCAAAGCTTTTAGGCTTGCCGATGGGGGTAGATGTATGTTATACCAATCATGCAGCGGCAGATCAAGACGATATGGATAATCTTTTAGTATTGTTGGGTGCGGCGGGGTGTAGTTTTATCATGGGCGTTCCTGGTGCAGACGATATCATGCTAAATTATCAATCGACTTCCTTTCATGATGCCTTGTTTTTACGGAAAGTATTGGGGTTACGTCCAGCTCCAGAGTTTGAGCAATGGTTAATGAAACAGGGAATTATGGATGAGAGAGGCAATAAATTAACTACCAATAAGCTTTTGCTAAAAGAATGGGCGGAAAAGCAAATATGAATTGTGGAATAAGAAGTATGAAATAAAGAGAATTTGTTATTAATACATTTCATTCATCGACAATTCTATTACTGATTATTCACTTTAAGTTTTTTTAATACATCTTTACAATCTTGCAGCAATAGTTTCCGCTATTTTTGCTAAATAAATCTGGGTCAGGGTTATATTGTTTCATTTAAACTAATCCTTCATGTTGCGCGCTTATTGGTGGAAAATACTTTGTTTTATCTTGCTGATGTATGTTTGTTCTTATGGTTTCCTTGTAGAAGTACCAAGGCTAGATGACAGGTTGCAACAAACAATCCGTAATTTCTTCTTTCATGTACCTATGTGGTTTGGCATGATGATATTATTGATGGTATCATTGGTTTATGCTATCAAATACCTTAATAATCCTACCCCTACCAATGATATTTATGCTTCTGCTTATGCCGCTACAGGTACTTTGTTTGGCTTCATGGGTATAACAACTGGTGCTTTATGGGCAAATTACCAATGGGGGCAACCATGGAGCGGCGATCCTAAGCAAAATGGTGCTGCTATTGCGTTGCTTATCTATTTAGCCTATTTTGTATTGAGGGGAAGTATGAATGATGATGAGAAAAAGGCGCGCATAAGTGCCGTTTATAACATATTTGCCTTTTTTATGCTCTTCCCTACCCTCTGGATTCTACCAAGGCTTACACAATCTTTACATCCTGGTGGACAAGGTAGTGCTGGCAACCCTGGTATTAACGGTAAAGACTTAGCCCCTTCTATGAAATTGGTGTTTTGGCCTGCTGTTTTAGGATGGACGCTACTTGGAGTCTGGATTACTACACTAAAAATAAGAGT
>JANYEX010000109.1 GCA_025359725.1 Chitinophagaceae bacterium
AATAAACGGGGGCTTACAAAAGCGGATATCGGAGTTGTAACGAGCACTTGGGTCAAAAGCAACTAGATATAGATTTTCTGAACAAGTTGTTCGAAGTTAGGAGTGCGGAATTGGGGGTCAACCTAGTTTCTTCTGCTCTAGGAATAAAATAAGTCTTTTTCATTTTGAAAAATTTAATGATTAACAATAATTTCAGGGAGATTTACTGAAACAGTTTTTGAGAAAATACTGTACTTTTTAGTACAGGGTAAAAGGATTACTCGGGAAGACTTTTTTATCAATGTCCTATGCCTTAACTATTTTTATCGAACTAAAATATGTTTGAAACCGAGCCAACCACATTTGCGTTGGCATGGAATATATTTGAAACCAAGCCAACCACATTTACGTTGGCATGGAATATATTTGAAACCAAGCCAACCACATTTGTGTTGGCATGGAATATATTTGAAACCAAGCCAACCACATTTGTGTTGGCATGGAATATATTTGAAACCAAGCCAACCACATTTGCGTTGGCATGGAATATATTCGAAACCAAGCCAACCACATTTGCGTTGGCATGGAATATATTTGAAACCAAGCCAACCACATTTGTGTTGGCATGGAATATATTTGAAACCAAGCCGCTACGATTTGTAACGGTGTGGTATTTATTTGAAACCATGCCGCTACAATTTGAAACGGAGTGGTATTTATTTGAAACCAAGCCGCTACGATTTGAAACGGTGTGGTATTTATTTGAAACCAAGCCGCTACGATTTGTAACGGTGTGGTATTTATTTGAAACCATGCCGCTACAATTTGTAACGGAGCAAAATATTCTCGGAAAAAAGGGAAATATAGAGGTAATAAGCCAAAGATCTACACGAAATAATTTGAAGAAAAAATGGTTGAATTTGTTGCAAGGCCCCTGTTAGTGTGGGATGCAAGGTGTGTGCGAGAGAAAAAAGAAGACAAGCGGATGTGTTGGGCAGTCCATAGTTACCCATGATTACCAACGAAGTTATAGGGTTATTTTAGTAAGAACAATATATTTTGCAAAATAATTTTTTTATTGCGTAAATACACTGTTGGAAAAAAGGAATAATTGCTGCTTTTTCGCCGTTGATTTCTATAACAAAAACAAAATAATTTTAGGCTGTTTTAATCACATATTCCTGCCGTTTATTCACAACAGCTTTTCTATCAAAATAACCCTATAATTAAGCATACACATAGGCTAGTAACTTTTCTAGACATCATCTGCACGTACTCGAACAGGTTGGTAACGTTCGAAGGCGCCATCTGCACGTAGGCTGGTAAACCTGGAATACCCTTCAAACAATTTTTTTGCCTTTATCCTACATTAATTCTCCGATTCGAAAATTTGATTATCTAGATAAAAGAGTTTTTGAATGTATGTAATGTCAGTTATGGAGATTATAAACACACCTCGTTAACAAATATTTATAAATAACACTGTAAGGACGTGATAAAATCTGCGTAATAGATTACAAAATAGTACATTCACTCTTCAATTAAAAAAACAATGAAAAAGGTAATTTTATTTAGCGCAATGGTTCTTTTAGGGGCAGCTTCTTTTGCCCAACCCGATAAGTCGGAAGTGCGCAAGGCACAGTTTAACCTTGCCAAAAAGCAAACTGGGATAAAAGGCTACGACCCAGTTGCTTACTTTACCGAAGGAAAAGCTAAGGAGGGAAAAGAAGCTGTAACTGCTAGCTATCAAGGAGTTAGTTACAACTTTGAAACTGCTGCCAACAGGGATTTATTTAAAGCTAATCCCAGTAAATATGAGCCACAATACGGCGGATGGTGTGCCTACGCAATGGGCAATGATGGTAGTAAAGTAGAAATAGACCCAGAGACTTTTAAGATAAACAATGGCAAGTTATACTTGTTCTACAATAAGTTTTTTACCAACACCAAAAAGAGTTGGGATAAAGATGAAGCTAGACTAATGAAAAACGCTGATGCCAACTGGGCGAAAACGTATAAATAAACTACGGAATATCGGAAGGAACGGTAGTCGCTAGTGGGTCGCAACATACTTGCGACTACCGTTCCTACCGATTCACGATTCATCAACTAACAAAAAATAAACAAACAAAAATGAAAACAAATATCTTGCTTTGGATTAGCCGCATAGTTGCCGCTATAATCATGTTGCAAACTCTTTTCTTTAAATTTACTGCTGCGCCAGAATCTGTATATATATTTGATAAAGTTCATTTAGGCGCACCAGGTAGGATTGGCTCTGGTATAGCAGAACTAATTGCCTCGATACTAATCCTTATTCCTAAAACATCCGTATATGGTGCAGTATTAGCCGTTGGTGTAATGGCAGGGGCAATTGCCTCACACTTAACTATCTTGGGCATTGAGGTAATGGGCGATCATGGTCATCTATTTATTTACGCAGTGTTGGTTACCATTGCTTCTCTTTATGTAATCTGGAGCGGAAGAGAGCAATTATTATCATTAATAAAGAGAAAATAAAAAATTACTAACAAACAACAAACTAGCACTTTATGACAACCACCGTACTGCAAGAGCTAATCGACTTTCTATGTATTGTAAAGCCTGAGCACTACACAAGACCCTCGCAGATACTATCCCGCGCCACTATTGGGCAACACGTAAGGCACTCTATAGAGATGTATCAGTGTATGCTTTCGGGTTATGAGATTGGTACTGTAGATTATGGCAAACGTAAGCGTGATATAGTAATTGAAAGTTCACCTGAATATGCCATCAGTTGCCTAAAAGACATAATGAAAGGCATCGATAAATCTGATAAGTCTATAACCCTTTACAATAACGAAGACCACTTTGCCACCACTTTTAAGAGAGAGCTTTTTTATTGTGATGAACACACTATCCATCACCTAGCATTGATAAGAGTTGGCATTAACGAGATTGGCGGTTACCAACTAAGTGAGTCGTTTGGCGTAGCACCTTCCACTATTAAATACAGACAAACATGTGCACAGTAAGTTTTATTCCTGTTGGCAATAAAGTAATCATCACTAGCAACCGCGACGAAAAGATTGTTCGTCCCGCTGCCCTTCCTCCCAAAAAGATAATGACAACCGCCGATGGTGCGCTTTACTTTCCTGTGGATGCTAAGGCGGGTGGAACTTGGTTTATCACCAATAATAAGGGGGATATAGGAGTATTATTAAATGGAGCATACCAAAAGCATATCCCACAACCAAGTTACAGACTAAGTAGGGGTAGTATATTACCAACGCTGTTTAGTTACGATAATCCTATACATGCCTTGAGGGAATTTAATTTTATCGGGATAGAAAATTGCACGTTGGTATTGTATGTTGATGGACAACTGCACGAATGTATTTGGGATGGAACAACAGCAAATATTACCCAACTAGATGTAACTGAACGTTATATCTGGTCGTCGGTTACGCTATACGACACCACTATGATAAACGAAAGAAGGCAATGGTTTGGTGAGTTTATTAACCAAAATCTTTACCCTTCCCAACAAGAGATTATCCACTTTCACACTAATACTGGTAAAGGAAATAACCATTATGGGCTGAAGATGAATAGAGATAACCTTATGCTGACGGTAAGTATTACTTCTGCTGAGGTTAGAGAATACGATACTGTATTAGACTATATTGATTGTTTAACCAACAGCCACACCCTTTACAGCATTGAGCATCAACTAGCAACTAGCAGCACGCATGAGTAAACTACAGCAATACCTAAACCAGCATCCATTCTTTATTAAGCTATTGCACTGGGAATACTGGTCCTTCAATGTTGTTTATGCCCCGATGTACTTGGTTTATTTATTGTTTGGCATACGTGCACGTTCTTTCTTCTTCTTTGCGGCGGCAAATCCTACCATCAAGAATGGGGGCTTTTTGATGGAAACAAAAAGTGAGATAGATCCGCTTATCCCCAATCAATATAAAGCAGCAACCTTACTATTTAATGTAGGCACACTAGCAGAAACCGTAATTGCAGGCATTAACGAAAAGAATATCACTTATCCGCTAATCATCAAGCCAGATAATGGAGCAAGGGGACGGGGCGTAAGGAAAGTAAATAACGAGCATGAACTAAGAGAGGTATTACCGCTTTATACAGTAGATTATGTAGTGCAGAATTATATCCCTTACCCCAAAGAAATGGGTTTGTTTTATGTACGTATGCCCAATGAGGCAAAGGGCAAGGTTACAGGTATTGTGGGTAAAGAGTTTTTGCAAGTAACAGGCGATGGTACAAGTAATGTCCTGCAACTATTACAGCAGAATAAACGCTATATACTTCAATTACCCGTACTTAAAAAGATACTTTCTAATCAATTAGATATTGTTCTTCCTGCAGGGCAAACGCAGGTATTGCTTCCTTATGGCAACCACGCTAGGGGATGTTTGTTTTTAGATTTAAGTTATCTGATTGATGACCAACTAACCGAACAGATGAATAAAGTATGCACACAGATTGATGGATTCTATTATGGCAGAATGGATATTCGTTACAACACTTGGGAAGAATTACTGCAAGGAAAAAACTTTTCTATCATAGAACTAAACGGTGCTGGTGCAGACCCCACACATATTTACGACCCTAACCATTCTATCTTCTTCGCCTGGAAAGAAATAATACGTCATTGGGTTTATCTGTATAAAATAGCTGCCATAAACCATAAAAAAGGTCACCGATACCTAACCACGAGAGAGGGTTTACAAATGTTTAAGGAAAACGCAGCGTACGATAAGGTACTTAATGCTTTGGTAGTGTGATGTACATAAACCTATTCTAAAATTGCATGGTCGATGTTCAATTATTACATGGAACAACCTCGATGCATGAATATGTTACCCTAATGTTGTAAAAATAGCACTTCCAAAACAAGGAAGCGACATTTTCATGATCATTAATACGTAAAAAGCACTTAAAAATATAAAGCGACCTATCAATTACGAGTTAACTCTATAATTGAGAATTTCTTAAAATCCCCACTTAACTAAAGTAGCACCCCAAGTAAATCCGCCACCAAAAGCTGCAAGTACTATTTTATCCCCTTTTTTTAGTTGGTCTTGCCAATCCCACAAACAAAGCGGAATGGTTGCGGCAGTAGTATTTCCGTATCGACCAATATTTACCATTACCTTTTCCATAGGCAATCCCATCCTTTTTGCAGTGGCATCTATTATACGAAGGTTTGCCTGATGTGGCACCAACCACGCTACATCATCTCCCGTTAGATTATTTCTTTCTAATAATTCCGCACTAACATCTGCCATGCCTGTAACAGCATATTTGAACACTGTCTTCCCTTCCTGATGAATGTAATGCTCCTTAGCAAGCACAGTTTCTACGGTAGCTGGCCTTAACGAACCACCACCTTTTATGTATAAATAATCTTTGCCCGCACCATCACTTTTTAATAAACTATCCTGTACGCCGTACCCTTCCGTATTAGGTTCTAACAAAACAGCCGCAGCGCCATCGCCAAAAATGATACAGTTGTTGCGCTCGGTGTAGTCCATGATACTACTCATTTTGTCAGCACCAATAACCACTACTTTCTTGTAACGACCACTCTCTATATAGCTAGCCCCCGTTGTCAAAGCAAACAAGAACCCACTACAGGCAGCACTTAAATCGTATCCAAAAGCATTGTTAGCACCTATTTTATGAGAAATAATATTAGCTGTAGAAGGAAAAAACATATCTGGTGTAACGGTAGCACAGATAACACAATCAATTTCTAATGGGTCAATACCTCTTTTCTTAAGTAAATCTAACACTGCAGGCACGCCCAAATCGCTAGTCGCAGATCCGGGTTCTCTAAGTATCCTTCTTTCAGAGATTCCTGTTCTGGTACGTATCCACTCATCGTTAGTATCGACCATCTTTTCAAGGTCAAAATTTGTCAATCTTGTTTCGGGTACAAATCCACCAACGGCGGTAATAGCAGCAGTAATTTTACTCATGTAGTATTTCTATTTTAATTAAATCCCCCTTTGAGTGGGGGCGTAAAAGTAAAAGTTTTATGCCAACGGAAGCACTTTGTTGTTTTAATGGGTGCATAAATAATTTTCGCAGACATCAAAACCTTTATAGAGTTAGTAACACAAAACGATTACATCCAAGTTTATTTATAAACCGATACAATTCGAGACCCAGCTATATTAACAAATTGTTATCAATTAAAAGTGCTGACTTTAGAACCTCTTAGAATAGCACTTTTGCGAATTCTAAAATTTAAGTATGAAGCAAAAATTTAATTTCAACCTGAAGGTATCATTGCTACTCCCCTGCTTGGTATTATTGTTTTCTTTATCAAAGTCCCAAAGTATAAAGGGTAGAGTATTAGACGCTGCTACTGGAGAGCCATTAGCTGGTGCGGTAGTGAAATTGGAAAACACCAAGTACAGAACCATAGTTAAACTAGATGGCACTTACAATTTCCTTAAGCTTCCATCAGGAACTTACACTTTAAAGATTAACTACGAAGGTTATGCAAATCCAGAAATACAAACAGTAACACTATCTGATAACAGCACAGTAACAGTAGGTTTTAATTTGAAACCTACTGTTACTGAACTTTCCTCCGTAACTGTAACCGCAGTAGATGGAAAAGAGAGTGATAATGGTGCGAGAAGATTAGAGAAAATATCCGATCCAATTATCAATGTGCTATCTACAAAAACATTGCAGTTGTTACCAGATATTACTGTTGCCAATGCATTGCAGAGAGTAAGTGGGGTATCTATTGAAAGAAGTGGTTCGGGTGAAGGACGTTATCCTATCATTCGTGGTATGGAAAAGCGTTATATCAATACGTTGGTAAATGGCATCAAAATACCTAGTCCTGATAACAAAAACCGTTTTATTCCCTTAGATCTTTTCCCGTCTGAATTATTGGAAAGACTGGAAGTAAGTAAAAGCCTTACACCATCAATGGAAGGCGATGCAATAGGTGGCACTATCAACTTAGTGATGAAAGATGCTCCAGAAAAGCAGTTATTACAAGTAAATGCATCTACTGGTTACAGCGATATCTTAGGCCAACAACCTTATGAACATTTTGATCGTAAGGCTATTAATAAAAAATCACCCAATGAAATAAACGGATTAGGTTACACAGCACAACCTAAAGACTTCACATTGGCAGCATTAAACTACAACAAACTAAATAACCCTATAAATACAACATTCGGCATCACTTATGGCAATCGTTTTAGTTCTAGAAAGCAATTTGGAATAATAGCATCAGGAAGCTTTCAGAACATATATAAAGGAACCAACTCTACTTTCTTCCTTCCAAATGCACAGCCTGGTTTAAATAACGTTCCTGAGTTTCAAGACTTAGTTGCTCGTAAATACTCCTATCAAAGTAGAAGGTTTGGTGTTAATATAAAGTTAGATTATCAAATAAACGACAAGAACAAGATTGCATTAGTAAATACATTAGTTCGTTTAGATGATTACGCTACACGTTTAATGAGCGATACTGTTGCATTAAATTCTTTGGTTGATGATTTTTCTAGAAGTACATGGCAATACCAGTCTATCTATAATTCAACGCTTCAAGGTTTCCACAAATTAACAAGTTTACTAAAACTAGATTGGTCTTTAGTTTATTCAATTGCTAATAACCATAAGCCAGATGAAGTAGAATTGGATAATCAATTTCCAGTTGCAGACCCTGCAACTGATAAAGTTCAAGGCATAACACATATTTGGTCTCACAATAGCGATAAGGACATTGCTGCTTATCTTAATGTTACAAAAAGTACAAAGTTTTTTGGGAGATTCTTAGAAATAAAAGCTGGAGGATTAATTAGAGACAAAAATAGGGATAACTTGTATCATTCTTACAGTTTAAAACCAGTGGTTGGTTCTAATGGCTATTTACTCTTCACAGGACTAAACAACCTTAATGACACAAGCTTTACTTTTAAAGGAGCTGGTTCTGCTGCGATTGGTCCTGATGCCAATAACTATTCTTTCAATGAAACAGTTAGTGCAGGGTATGTACAAGGTAAAATTCAATTGACAGATAAATTAGAAGCACTAGGTGGTGTAAGAGTAGAGTATACCCATCAGCATTATCAAACTTCATTGGATACAAATACTGCCAACAGGTCTGGTTCTATTTGGTACACAGATTTATTACCTAGCTTACAGTTAAAATACAAAATAAATAGAACACAAACATTGCGTTTAGCATATTACAAAGCTTTATCAAGACCAGCATTTGCAGAAATGATTCCTGGTGGACCAGGTGGATTTGAAGATTTTAAACAAGTTGGTGACCCAGCAAATGTTAAGCATACCACAGCTGATAATCTTGATTTGCGCTACGAAGTATTCTCTGATAAAGCTGACCAAATTCTATTGGGTGTCTTCTACAAGAATATCAATGATCCAATTGAGTATGCTGTTGGTAGAGTTCAAGGTTCAGCAACTGCACAACAATTGCAAGCCGGGAACTTTGGTACAGCAACAAATTATGGCTTTGAGGCATTATACACAAAATATATTGGTTCATTTGGAATATCTGCAAGTTACACATTCACAGATTCTAAAATTACTTCGCCTAAATTGCTAACCTATCGTAGCCTTGCTGGTAAAATAACTGATTCTGTATTGAATGAAACAAGACCATTGCAAGGTCAATCTAAACATATTGGCAATATATCTTTATTGTACAAGAATCCAAAAATTGGATTCGATGCACAGATTGCGTTTGTTTACACTGGCGAAAGGGTTACCTATGTAAATCCTAACTACGGTTTGGATTATTGGCAAACACCTACTTCTCAAATAGATTTATCTTTCGAGAAAAGAGTAGTTAAGAATTTAACGTTCTATGCCAAATTAAACAATCTTGCAAATGCACCCTTTATTCTACAACTACACCAACCTTATAACACCTATACAGCTCAGAGTGGTGCTAGAGCCTTGCCTTTGCAAACTGACCCAGCAAACAAGATTATTGTACAGAAGGATTATTATAAATCCACTTACTTATTTGGTGTTCGTTACAAATTTTAATCATCTTTAATAAATAATAAAATGAAAAATATACTTTCTTTATTTACTAGTCTTATGGTTGCGAGTATCTTGTTTTTTGCTTGTAACAAAGTAGATCATAAAGATTTGTTTGTCGCATATATTCCACCTGCAAAACCGTTTTCTCCAATAAGTGATAGTACCTGTTTGTCAGGTCCTCTAAACGGCACTTTAGTTGCAGGTAAAACATACCGCATTTGTGGAAATATTGTTGTAAATACAGGTGATACCTTAATTATTCAACCAGGTGTTACTATTAAATTCCAAGGTAATTATGGAATTGGAGTAAACGGTAGTCTTTTTAGTTTGGGTACACAAGCCAACCCAATTTTGTTCACTTATGATAGTGCCACATTGGTTAAAACTGATAATATCGGTGCTGATGTTACGAAAGATCCTGCTTTTAAAGGATTATGGACGGGTATTATTGGTGGAGCTAATTGTCCTTATTTAGTTATTAAATGGACACATATTGAATTTGGTGGCGGTACAGCAAATGGTACAGTTGCTGTGATTGGAAAATCTTATCCAGTTTATTTCCAGAATCCCGCAGGTATTTTTGTTTTGGAAGATTCTTGGATTTATGGAAGTGTGGATGACCCTTTACGTACGTTTGGGGGGAAAGTTGCTATTTTAAGAAATACATTTGAGAAATGTGGATATACTGGTGGTGAGGCGTTTAATGCAAAAGCGGGAACAATTGGAGATTTTGCCTACAACCTCTGTGTTGGGATAGCAACAAATGGTGGGAAGTTGTCAAACTCTGGTGTTGCTGTTGGTGTTCCGGGTACAGAAGTAAGAATGTATAATAATACTGTCATAAATTGTGGTTACAGAAGGTCTAGTGCTGGTAGGGGTGGATCTTTTAATTTTGAACAAAATGCTGCTGGGATGGCATATAACAACCTGATCGTAAATTGTAAGTTTGGTCCACGTATTGTTCAAAATCCTATAGCAGATACTGCGCATATTCAATACGGTTACAATTTCCAATACGGTGATTCACTTTCTGTAGTTAAATATTTCGTACCTACATTAAAAT
Organism: Chitinophagaceae bacterium; assembly: GCA_025359725.1. GTDB lineage: Bacteria > Bacteroidota > Bacteroidia > Chitinophagales > Chitinophagaceae > Parasediminibacterium. The sequence goes on from JANYEX010000109.1 coordinate 10,109, forward strand.
TAAGTACCGCCATTACTGCACCTCAACCTACAGATATTCCTAATCTTGTTCCATTATTGCCTACAGGATGGAATTTGGGGGATTCAATACCAAACGCTACTGTTTCTCCATTGATAGGTGCTAATAATCCAATGTTTATCAATGGCCCTGTGCCTTTGCCATTAGGTGCTAAATTGCAAGACATTGCAGTAGTGGGTAACTATAATTTCCGATTACAGGCAGGTTCACCTTGTTTAAAGAAAGGCTTTACAGGTTTCGCATCTAAGGGCGATGTTCCTGTTGACCCTAAATATGGGGTAACAGAATTAACAGCTCCTGGTAACGATATTGGTGCCTTTCAGTTTAATGGAACGGGTAACCAGCACTAGATTTTTGATATAAATAATGACTTAATAAAAAGCCGTTGAAGTAAATCCTTCAACGGCTTTTTGCTTTTTTTAATGCGTCTATTTGTTGTAAAAGATGCTCCCATGACCTTTATTCGAGCGTACACAACCTTTATCCAAGCGTACATAAGCTTTATCCGAGCGTACACGATCTTTAATGAATCTTACATATTTTCTTCGTCCTCTTTAAATTAAAATTTGTCATTTGTCAATAACATACAATATCTTAGCAGCTTGCTTCATCAAGTTTCAACCCCATCCCCTTTCTAAATATTATCTGTTAGATAATTGTTTCTTTTATTTACTGTTTTGTTTTAAGGTTAAGATTGTACAATGTTGTTTTTGTATTGATATTTAAAATCTATTTTAAACCTAAATAGCGGAAATACTATGTGGGCGTTTATTGATTTCTTAAAAAAGCTTTTCGACCCAAGTGGTTTTATGCCAAGATGGGAATGTGGCAAATGGTCTCAATGTCATGGTTGGGTTTATATCCTATCTAATATAAATATCGGAATAAGCTATCTAGGTATTCCGATGATTATGATATTCTTTGTAAAAAGAAGAAAAGATATTCATTTTCCTAGGGTATTTATTCTTTTTAGTCTCTTTATTATTTTTTGCGGACTAACACATTTAGTAGATGCCATCATGTTTTGGTGTCCATTATACCGACTTAACGCCGCTTTATTGTTTATTACGGCAATAGTTTCTACCTGCACCATTATTGTTTTGTACAGGGTGCTGCCACAGGCTTTCAACTTGAAGTCGCCACTACAATTGCAAAAAATTATTGATGAGCAAACAAATAATTTAAATGAATACAATCAAAAATTAAAGGAGAGCGAACAACAATTTAAAGTTTTGGTAAATAAGAACCCCGATGTGATTACCTTGATAGATAAGAATCTTAAATATAAGTTTGTCAATGATACCCTATGTAGTTTACATGGCAGGGAGCTAGAAAGTTTTATAGGAAAAAGCCTACTTGAGGCACTGCCTAACTTTCCTAACAGTATTATTTTTACTGAGCATATAAAAGAGACATTTAAAACTGGCAAACAAGAAAACTACGAGGTTACAGCAAATTATGAAAATAAAGGACAGGTGTATTATGCGGTAGAAATTATCCCACTGTTTGATAATAACGGAAAAGTAAATGAGGTATTAACCATATCAAAAAATATTACCAAAACAAGGAAAGATGAGGCACACCTAAAAGATACCATACATAGTTTGGATAAGTTATCAAAACGATTAGAGTTTAAACGAAATGTATTGCAAGACTTTGCTTATATAGTTTCCCACAACCTCCGATCCCCTACTGGCAATTTGGTAGCCTTAATAGACATTTACAAGCGTACAACCGATACTGATAAAAGAAACGAGCTGATGGGTAAGTTCTTCGATGTGACGGTGCAACTAAGTAATACGGTGCATAACCTTAGCGATGTGGTAAACATTAACCAAAACATGGAGATGGAAAGGCAAGAGTTATGGTTTAAAGAAATTCTGGAAAATACAATGGTTAGTCTTTCAGCTCAGATAACAGCCACACAAGCAGAAATTACATACAATTTTTCGGCTTGTCAGGTAATTAGTTATCCCAAAATGTACCTAGAGAATATTCTTCTTAATCTATTGACCAACTCTTTGAAATATTCATCGAAAGAGCGTATTCCGAAGATTTCATTTATATCAAACAAAGAAGAGAACGGCTTGATAACATTAGAATGTAAGGACAATGGGCTAGGAATAGATATGGAACGATACGGTAAAAAGGTATTTTCCTTGCATAAAACATTTCACAACAACCCCGATGCTAAGGGTATTGGGTTGTTTATAACGAAACACCAAATTAAATCGCTAGGAGGCAGCATAACTATTGACAGCGAAGTAAACAAAGGGGCAACATTCTTTATTAAATTTAATGAAATAGAAGTATTATGAAAAACAAAGTAGAAAGCGTTTGTATTATAGATGACGATATCATCTATCAGTATCTGGCGAAGGAAGAGATTGAATATACCAATCTCGTGCAGAAGGTTATGTTTTTTGATGATGGCGAGCAGGCTATACAGTTTATTGATGAAAAGCTAACTAGTGATGATATAGACGCGCTGCCCGATATTATCTTTCTGGACATTAATATGCCCGTGATGGACGGGTGGGATTTTTTGGATGCATATATCCATTTAAGACCTAGAATTGGCAAAAAAATAGTGATATATGTAGTCAGTTCTTCTATAGATATTCGGGATATGGATAAAGCCAAAGAATATAGTTCGGTGAGTGACTATATTATCAAACCAGTATCTAGTTATAGGCTTACAAGTATATTTACAGAGTTGTTGGCAGCTTAGGTAGAATATTTTTTTGAGTAGATGTTTAAACAATTGATTACTTTTTGTAGAAATAACTTCTATTTGCCCTAAAATATTAAAGAACATGCTCAAGGAAAATTTACAAAACAGTATTATCAAGGAGTTAAAGCTGATAAAAAGATTATCTACTAAGATTCCAGCGGGTTTGGAAGACTTCAGACCAAAAGAAAACGTTAGAAGTCTGATTGAATTATTGCAATACCTGAGTGGTTGTGGCACAGGTATGATTCAATTTTGGTATAGTAACGAAACAGAGCCTCGTCCGTTTTTGATGAAGCAACGAGAAGCAGCACCAAAGCTTACATTGGATAATGCGTCCGCTATTTTTGATGAACAAATAGCGTTGGTTGATACCATATTTGCAAGAATTACAGAAGAAGATCTTGAAAATAAGCAGGTTCAATATCCTTGGGGCGCAACAGATACCTTGGGGGTAGCTATTACAGAAACGAGTATCAAATGGCTTACTGGCTATAAGATGCAATTGTTTCTTTATCTAAAACTAGCTACTGACGAAGCATTTACTACCCCAGACCTTTGGCGCAAAACAGAAGATTAATTGGTAGCAGTTCAACTAAACTCTGTGTGGGCAAGAGTCATTTTACCACAAGGAGCACAAGGATTTACACAAAGTACACAAGCATAATTGGTTTCATTTAGAATTGTATTTCACTTAAAGGATACAAAGCTACCCAGAAACGCTACTGTTTTCTTAGATAGGTCATATTCAGTGTGCCTTATGGTTAAGATTCTTCAACAGAATTTAGGATAACCTAAATAATAACGATATTAAAAAGCACTTCTCCACTAAGGCGAGTGCTTTTTTGTTTAATCAAGTAATTATTATTGCCAACTGATTTATTTCAACAAATTTGAATGTTTATTCCAAGATAGGAAGTTTACAAAATAAGTATAATACCATTTGAAAGACATAGTCGATTTATACAGCAGGATAGTTATAGGAATACTAGGCTTTGTGGCTCCAGCCATAACGTTGTTGATAGGTGTGTTTGCAGATGGGATAGACCTTCATCGCAAGAAGAATGTAGCAAAAGCAAAACATTTGGATAGCCTGATGGAAGAGAACCATAAAAAGATAAAGGGGGAAAGCAAAGGCAAAGCTTCACATTTGGCAGAAACTAATAGAAAACATGGGATTCAGAAAGCAAGGGTACAGCGCGACATCAATTTGCTTTCGCCAAAGCGGCAGGTAATTAGGGTTTTTGGTTCATTGATATTTAGCCTAAGCCTTGTGATGGTTTATGATTTTATTGCACTTTATTATAAAAACACAACTATTCTTATCTCTCAGATGATAATCCTTTTGATAAGTCTGCTAACTTTTATCTACTCATTGTTTTGCTTGTGGCAGATATTCTCATTAATAATTGACCTTAAACACATAGACTCAGCCCAAGCACTTGGGAAGGAAGAGGTGGAGATAAATCAGGGGGATTTTTTGTAAGGTATCATCAATCTTTACATATAAACATATCAACTTGTGCATATAACATATAGCCATTTGAGTCGAGACATCAATCAAACCTAAGGATTGTCAGCACAAAAAAGCCCTCATTTAAGAAAAAGAATCAAATACATACAATACAAATCCAATGACTATCCGTTATTAGGTAATTATGCACACTATTGATTTTTTAGGTTCGCTACTATAAGCCTATCAAATAATTTTTCACCAAAGTATCTCCTGTTGCACTTGTAACAAAACTCATTAAGGTAGTTCTGCATATAATCATCCTTTTCTTGTCTGTCAAGTTCTTTTACAGGTTTATTTGCCCCTTCTTCTAATGATGCTTGCCTGCGATGACCTTCAAAGAAGCCTTCATCCATTTATATATAGCCATCTAGACTATACCTGTCGTCCTTGTTGCCGATACTTATCCTTATTTTCTGCATCAACAACCAAATGGGTGCATAACGTTTATGACTTATGAGACGCTGCATCTCCAAAGCGGAGAACCCTTTCTTCGTATGGCTCGTCAAGTATAAAGCCGACAACCATACTCGGTAACTTAAGTTGTAGTTTTACATTACCGTTCCTTGTTTTAGGTCTGTTGCAAAATTGCATTCCTTACATCGCCACCTACTTTCTTTTTCATTCCAGTTAAGAAGAAATGAACCGCAATGATGACAACTGATGCCAAAAGATTTGCATTTTGACTTAAAGAAGGCTTTACAAGTTGGTTCATCCAAATAATTATTAAAAAAATCTGCCACCTTCATAAACTAATTCTTAGTTAAATTTACTAGATAAATTAGAATAACCAAAGAGCGGATAGTCATTAGAAATAGGTTATTCTAAATTTAGTGTGGATATTATTTTTTCCATAATAGGACATCACATTAATTCTGAACCTTTCAAAGTTTGCAAATCCTCTTGCTTTGGCTATAATGGACTGTATATTTCCGTTGATTCTTTCCTGTTGCGCACTAGTTTTTTTATATAGTATTGCATTGAAAATTCCCTCTAAATGCCGCTCAAATGTCTTTACCACGTCTACTACATATTTTATAACTGTTTGCAATGCGTTTTTCAGCCGTTTTTGTTTCTGCTGTTTAAAGTAAACGATACAGCCAATTCTGCTCAACATTCTCTCAATTGTGTTTTTGATTACATTTACAGTAATATTGCCGAGGCATTAATAGTAAGATTTACATGAAACAATTCAAGTTTATAATAGGATTTTTATCAATAGTAATGTTAATGCTTAGTGCTTGTTCTAAATTTGATATTAAAGCAATACGTATTTATTACTTAAAAAATTCTCTCGATAGCACCACCTCTACAAGTGCAACAATATCTGTGGTTAGGTTTAATAAACCATCGTCACCATTTATTCAGCAGGGAATCTGTTGGAGTACTAACCCATCTTTTACTTACGATTCTATAAATAATATACAAGAGTCTGATACAGCAAGTTCATATAATGTAACGATAACTGGGCTATTGCCTGGCACAACTTATTATGCACAAGCTTATGCTATTAATGTCGTTAATAATAAGAATGATACAACTTATTCTGATAAATTATTAAAATTCAGAACACCTGCTATATCTTCTTATTTTTTCGGGGAAACTGTGTTTGGCGGTCTTGTATTCTACATTGATACTACTGGGCAACATGGGCTTGTTTGCGATACTACAGACTTAGGGGTCGATAGTGTAGTTTGGAATAATTTAAATGATACCTTAATCTCTACTGGCACAGACATAGGCACTGGTTACACTAATACGCAAAACCTGATTACTTACTATGGCAATGATACTATCAGTGCACCAGCACTTTGTGTTAACTATCGTGGGGGCGGATATACTGATTGGTTTCTGCCATCTAAAGACGAGCTAAACCAGATTTATATTAACCTATATTCAAAAGGTTATGGAAACCTTTCCCCCACAGGAATCTATTGGAGTAGCAGCGAGTACATTTATAATGGGGGGTATTATGCATGGTCGCAATACTTTAATGATGGTAATCAATACTACTTTAGCCAAGGGCTTTATCTAAAGGTTCGTGCTGTAAGGGCATTTTAAACATTTAATAAAAGAACCCTATAAGGAGTTAAAATCCTTACAGGGTTCTTTTAAACAGCTATTAATCAGCTATCCTACATCTTCACTAATCATTATCCGCAGTCAATTTTATCTTAACACCAAGGTTAACTACCACACCCTCTATTGGCGTGTAAATATCCTTAAAAATAGGACTAGCTATTGTGCCAGAATAAATATTATTCCACTTAGTTTGGCGTTGATCTGTCAAGTTTTCTGCGTTAATAAACACATCAAACGACTTCCACATCTTCTGAACCAATAGCCCAAACGTTACAAAGCCTTTTCCTATTGTGCCATCATTTAATAACTGAGGTCCTGTATAAAAACTTTCTATACCCGCCCTAAACTTGTCTTCAATTTCGTAAGTAGCATCAAAACTAAACCTATCCTTTGCCGTAAGTGGCTGTGTGGATGTTTGACCACCAAAATGTTGCTTGGTATCCGTGTAGGTATAGCCTAGATAAATGCTTAATTCGTCAATGCCAATCTTCACATTTGTCTCTGCACCCTGCGTGGTTATGTTGCCAAGGGCATTTACAAACGTATTGTTTTCTAGTATCAACGGACTGTTTACATAAGTGTAAAAGAAGAGTTGGTTTACGTTAAAATAAACATCACCTATTACTTTACGGTAGTTAATATCAGCATTGCCACCAATAGATTGCTCTGCTTTTGTATTACCAATTGACAATGGATTTATATTTTGATACCCCTCTTTTTCACTTTCATCATTAAATAAAGAAGGCATCTTATAACCCAGTCCTCCGCCAATCCTACTCGTCCAGTTTTGGTTCAGTTTAAACAAGCCATTTACCCTTGGCAAAACAAAAATGCCATTGGGTTTATTATTGGGTGTGGGCGTATTGTAATCAGCCCTGAGCCCGCTTTCCAAGCTAAACCACTTGGCTGCTTTTAAGGTATTCTGCACAAAAAGACCTACGGTCGTTAGGGTATAATTATACTTGTTTATAGGAATTGAGGTAGTAAAATGGTCTGTAATAACGTTTGCCCCTGCTACCCAATCGGCTTTTGCACCATGTGTTACATAGTTCACCTCACTAAAAGAAGATAACTGCTTGCCAGCAAACACAGAACCTGGTTCAGAAAGGTTGCGGTCGAAATAGCCAACGGTATTCTTGAAATTAAGTTTGCTTTCTTCATTGAATTTATGGCTAAAAGACAACTGTGTAGATGCCCTGTACGATTCATTGCGCTCAAAATACTTATGCGTATTATCCCCATTACCACTAATCACTCTCATATCGCCCCCAAACCTGTTTTCGTAAGTAGTGTTTACCCCAAACCAGCCAGAATTCTTATCATCTAGGTATAAAAATACCTTTGGATTAAGCGTTAAACGATTTGTTTTAGGTATTGCAGAAAACCCTTGACCAGAAGGATCGTAAGCACCGTTATAATTATATCCTCCAAAGATGGTTGTACCTATATGCTTCCATTTTTGAGAATAAAACCCACTAGCATCAGCCCCTTTTGCACTAGTCCCATTTACTAAAAAGGTTAACTCTGGGTCTTTGGAAGGTATTTTACTTATCAAATTAACCAATCCCGCAATAGCACCGCCACCAAACAAGGTAGAGGCAGAACCCTTAATAAACTCGACTTGTTTTAAATCTAACGGGGTAACTTGTAGGATGCTTAGTCCGCCAGAAAAACCCTGATACAAAGGCATTCCGTCTTTTAGTAGCTGTGTATAGCGACTATCCAATCCCTGAATTCTAAAGTTTGCAGCACCACTAACCGCCGATGTTTGCTGTACGGCTATACCCGTGCTTTCGCCCAGCAACATCTTTATATCTCCAGGGCGCATTGTCCCTTTTTCGTCCAATTCTTCTAGTGGCAAGGCTTCTATTCGGGTAGGAACGTCCTTAATATTCTGGTTAGTACGCATACTCTGAACAACCACATCGGCTAGTTCACCCGTTTTAGCATCTAGAAATACATCCAACGGCTGGGCTTCGCTAGTAATGGGGAAGTTAAAAACTTTTTCCAACTGAGTATATCCAACAACGGTGATCTCTACTTCATATTTCCCGTTGGGGATGTTTTTTATAATAATAAGCCCTGTAGTATCAGCTGCCGCGCCCTTATTAAGGTCAGGGATTTTACCTGTTGCTCCCCGCAAAGGAAGTTTGGTATTAGCATCGTGTATCATGGCTTTAAATGTATTTTGCGATAGAGCAGCCATCGTAATTAGCATGCCCAAAATGAATGATAGTATTTTCATTAAATAATATAATTGTGCTTTTTGGTTGCCATACTTCTGCATAAACACAGTAAAGCGAACCAGAAATGCGGTTTGTAAAATGATTTAAAAAAGAAAAAGAAAGCGGTTGATTAACCTACAATGGGGGGTCTTAGAGATTTACTTGTATAATTGAAAGAAAACAACAAATCATCTTTTTCAATAGGCTTTGCAATAAGTATTTCTTGGGTTTGATGTATCTGGTATCGGGAAACGTTATAGTAGAAAAAGGAAGTTGCTTGGTGTTGGTATTGTGATGAACCATCAGATTTTAGGGGTGCATCGTGTTTGTTATGACCAAAAATGTATTTGCCACCCATCACGTAGTCACCAATAAAATCGAAGATATCTGGCTTCTCGGCGGTAATCTGACAATACGATTTATACATTCCAGATAGGTCGCCCATCAACGAAAAATCACCCAATGGCAATATCGTGCTACCTACTAAAAAGTAGAAAGCAAGAAATAAAGCTATGGTAGATTTAATCATTAAATAAAATTTTCCTTTTTCAAAAGAGGACAAATGTACGCCCTTGTCAGGAGACGATGCAAGATAGATTTTCACATTGTGATTACTGAACTCATTGCACCAATTATGCTTATTTGCCCACAACAACGGCGAGAATCTCCCATTGTCAATGTTTTATCAATCAGTTATAGTGTATTATTAATGGGTTATTAGTTATTATATGCACCTTATTAATGTCGCTTATTAACTTAATCTGGCTTAATTTAAACTTATTTAGGGTACTCATTAGCTTATAAATGCTTTAATTAGATTTCACAAAAGGGTTTAATTGCTTTCGAGTACTGTTGGGCAATAAATTCCTAATCGCAATACGCTGTTAAACGTTTATTTTTAAAGTGCCCTCAACCAATAAATGATTAGCCAAATTGGCAATCCCCAGTTTGTTGCTGACAATCGCAACTACCAATCCAACCGATTAAAGATAGCTTCTTGGAAACGTAAATTGGGAATCTGTAATCGCAAGTTTGGTTGTTTCCTAGCGATTGGCGTTACCCCCTGTAAACGAAAACAAAAACGTCGTTGAAGTTAATTAGTCAGGGGCTTCTTCTTTAAAACTCATATTTCATAGTTCATTTCTCATAACTAAGCTCCTTCGCTTAGTTCTAACCAACGAAATTCTTTTAAGCCTAACTCATTGTCTATGGCTATTAGCCTATCACTTAGTTTCTTTATCTCGTCGAATGCAAGGGTGCCAACACTCATCTGCTCAGCAATAGTTACCTTCTCTGCTTCAAGCTTGGCAATGTCTTTTTCTATGTTTTCAAACTCCTGCTTTTCTTTAAAAGAAAGTTTACGCAGTGGCTTATCAGCAGGCTTTGGTTGTTCTACTGGCTTAACTACAACAGGCTCTGGCTTTGTATTTAAAGAAGACCCGCGCTTTTCTTTTTCCTTTTCTTCTATACGATACTGCGTATAGTTACCAGGAAAATCACGTACCTCGCCATCGCCTTCAAACACAAACAAGTGGTCAACCAGCCTATCCATAAAATACCTATCATGGCTTACTATCAATACGCAACCCTGATAATCGTTCAGGAAGTTTTCTAGTACTGCAAGCGTAGGTAGATCCAAATCATTGGTAGGCTCATCTAATATCAGGAAGTTTGGATTGGTGAAGAGGATCGTAAGCAGTTGTAAACGCTTCTTTTCTCCACCACTCAACGAGTTGAGGTAAGTGTATTGTTTGTCGGGGGTAAAAAGGAACAACTCCAAAAACTGCGCCGCATTAAGGCTTCCACCATCAGCCAATGGGAAGTTTTCGGCAAAGGTCTTTACATATTCTATTACCCTCAAATTCTCTTTTATCACTAATCCTTGCTGAGAGAAGTTGCCAAATATGATGGTATCGCCCACATTTACTTTACCAGTATCAGGCTTTTCTAATCCTTGCAAAATATTAAGGAAAGTAGATTTACCTACCCCATTTTTTCCTATTACCCCAATCCTTTCGCCTTTACTAAATGTATAATCGAACCCTTTAAGGATGGGCAATTCGCCAAAGCTTTTATATACCTTCTTTACTTCTAGCACCTTCCCCCCTATCCTACTCATCTTCACTTGCAGTTGCACCTGTGCATCTTCAATCTTTTGCTTGGCACGTGCTTCTACTTCATAAAAATTATCTTGTCGGCTTCTGCTTTTAGTACTTCTTGCTTTGGGTTGTTTGCGCATCCATTCCAACTCCTTTCGGTATTGGTTTTTTGCTTTATCAATGCTCGATAATTCACTCTCAATTCTTGCCGCCTTCTTCTCCATGTAGTTTTCGTAATCGCCTACATACGTGTACATATTCTCTCTTTCCAATTCCCATATTTCTGTACAAACGGCATCCAAGAAGTATCTATCATGCGTTACCAAGAACAAAGTAATGTTCTCTTGACTCAAATAATGTTCTAGCCATTCTATCATGTTTACATCCAGATGGTTGGTAGGTTCATCCATCATCAGTAGAGTATGCTGGTGTTCGAAGCCAATATCTATCAATGTCTTCGCCAAAGCAACCCTTTTACGCTGCCCACCACTAAGGCTATTTACTTTGTTTTGTAGATGATGTATATTCAGCTTGCCCAATATCTGATGCACTTTTGCTTCATAATCCCACGCACCCAATTCATCAATTTTACCAATACACTCAGTAATCATATCGGCATCATCAGCTTCTAAGGCGGCCTCGTATTCACGCATCACACTCATAATAGGGTGACTACTGGTAAATATATTTTCTAGTACTGTTTTATTCTCATCAAACTTAGGATCTTGCTCAAACAAGGCAACGGTAACCCCCTTGCTGATATGCGCTTTGCCAGCATCGGCAACTTCCTGCCCCGCAATTATTCTTAATAAGGTTGATTTACCAACTCCATTCCGCGCTATTAAAGCAATCTTTTCGCCTTCGTTAATATGGAATGAAATATTGTTGAAAAGCGGATTGATACCGTAGCTTTTGGTTAACCCTTCGACCGATAAGTAATGCATAACTGCAAATATAGCGTTTGGGGTGTGGGAGTTATTAAATAAAGATTAGCCACATAGGCACATAGAATATAAGGTAACAAAAGACAAAGCATTGTTCTGTATTTTATTTTCAGTGTATTTGTACATATAAGAATCGCCAATTTCCTATTTCAACTCAACTTCGTTAATTAATTATTACCATTTCTTGAATAAGGAAATGTTACTTCTACTGCTATTACTTTTACACATTAATTTAAGAGATATGTATTTTCCCGTTTTGTAAGGCATATACAACTAAATTTGCCGTCTTACTAAATGAGAAAACAACTATGTTTTGGTACGAACCAGATGTGCAAGGGGTAGAAAAGAGGAAAGAATTGGTTAATGACCCGAAGACACTTTTTTATGGCAGCTCCTCTATAAGACTTTGGGACAGCTTATATAAAGATTTTGAGGAATTTAAGCCGCTCAATATGGGCTTTGGAGGTTCTACGTTGGCAGCATGTATTGTTTACCTAGAACGATTGATGGCAGGTTTAAACCCCGACATAATTGTTTTATATGCTGGTGACAACGACTTAGGCGACGGAAGACATCCAGAGGAGGTATTGATATTTTTTAAACAGATTATTATTGATTTACGCAAACGTTTTGCCAATATCCCCATACTGTATGTTTCCATAAAGCCTAGTATCAAGCGTTTTAATATAATTGACCAGATTAGGTTCACGAATAAAATAATTGCCTCTGAAATAAAGAAAATGGATGATAATGTATTCTTTGTTGATATATTTGAAAAGATGTTAGACCCTAACAGGTTTCCAAATAGGTTATTATTTCAGGCAGAAGGATTACACATAAACGAAAAAGGCTATGCTATATGGACGCAAATTATTAAGGATTTTATGTTGCAGCACAATATTAAATTACGTTAAATTGTTTCCTAAATATGTTTACAGCAATATCTTCCTCTATAACACCACTTGGCTACAAAAGAGAATACTATAAATGGTTTAGCCACCATCTGCATCGTGATATGGAAATGCTAATTTTTGGCACTTCTGGAAGCCCGGTAATATTCTTCCCCACACGCACGGCAAAGTTTTATGATTATGAAGACTGGAAAGTAGTAGAAGCCTTTAAAGACAAACTACTAGCTGGCGAAATTCAACTTTTCTGCATAGACAGTTCCGACCAGCAGAGCTTTTACAATAAAGCTATCACCCCGGCTCAAAGGATTGCAGAACATGGTCATTTTGAACAATATATCCTACAGGAATTGATGCCTTTTATCAGACAAAGGAACGATAATACTAATTTCATTTCGGCTGGATGTAGCCTTGGTGCTTACCATGCAATTAATCTCGCTTTTAGGTATCCACTTTTGTTTTCTAAAGTAGTGGCGATGAGTGGAAGGTATGACCTAACACTAAAACTATCCTACTTCAATGATTTATTTGATGGCTACATGGATGATCATATCTATAGCCACACCCCTACAAAGTTCCTTCCTCATATCTTTAACCAACACAGTTTAGAGTTATTACGCAAACTTGATATAACTATTGTTATTGGAGAGGAGGATGCCTTTTTAGAAAATAACAACCTGTTGCACAAGCAGCTACTAGATAAGCAAATAGATCATAAATACTATATCTGGAAGGGCGAGGCTCACAAGGCACAATACTGGATACAAATGGTGAAACTGTATTTTTAAATAAGGCGTAACGTATTAGATATTAGGTATTAAGTATTAGGTATTAGGTATCACTTATAACTTATAACTTATCACTTATCACTTATCACTTATCACTTATAACCTACAACTTCTTCAGTACCGTAAACTATACTTAAAAGACATGTCAATCGCCGACACCCCACCCCCACCTTACTACGCAGTAATCTTTACTTCTATCAAAAAAGAAGAGACAGAGCGCTATGCACCCATGGCAGAAAAAATGGTTGAACTAGCTGCAAAACAACCTGGCTTTTTGGGTATGGAAAGTGCCAGACAAGAGGTAGGCATCACTGTTTCCTATTGGGAATCTATGTATGCAATCAAACTATGGAAGGAAAATACCGAACACCTCGTTGCGCAAAAATTAGGTAAAACTAATTGGTACGAGGATTATACGGTGAGAATATGCCTCGTGCAAAGAGAATATCACCTGTAAAAAACAACTCTACGATTGATAATAACTAGCTTTAATAAGTCATATTTCACCAACCCTTCTCTATAATTAGCATATTTGAGTATAGCATGGGTACAGATGAAGCATGATAGTAGCACATGTTCAGGTAAGGACAACCAACATTCATGATGTCTACTACCAACATTGATGATCAGGACAACCAACATTCATGATGTCTACCATATCAATTCATTGTACTACAACCAACAAGGGTAGTAGCTACTACCAACATTGGTTATCCGAACAATAACATTTTACGGTACGAAGCACAACAATTAGTGGTACGAAGCACAACAATTGGTGGTACGAATCACCAAAAAAGTGAAGACAATTACAACTTCCTAAGGTATTAATCATAAAAAAGAGTCGATTCAATCAAGAATTAATCCTTTTTCCAACTCACAACCATAACTAAACTACACTTGCATAAACAAACTGAATGCGCCATTGCTCAATGTACTTACATTGGTATACTACTAATGCGAATCAAGGGTTGAAAGTACCTTTAGGTACGATATATTGGTAGCAACCAGACAAATGAGCAGTTTAAAGTACCGTAGGTACGATATATTCTTCAAGTTTATGGAATGGATTGCTCATCAATGCCTTCTTTTAACCAATATGTCGTCCCCAAAGGGACTTTAGTTCTTTATCAATGAATGTTCTACCAATATTTCGTACCTAAAGGTACTTGCTTGCACTATTTTCAACCCTTGATTCGCATTAATTAGAAAACGTTCCCAATCCAGCTAGTCGGGGTGTTCGCATTTGCTGTTCGAACATGTTAAAGCGAAGCGCATGTAGAACTGGCAAATAAACGGGATATTTATCCCGCTAGTGCATAATACCTCGCTAATCTCCCTTGCGTCATTCACTAAGTAAGGTATTTTCTACGATAAAAAAAGCAGCTATTCCGTTTTGGGGTAGCTGCTTTTTTGTTTAATAATTGCTTTCCTAATTAGTTTGCTTTGTGTAATCTGTAACCATTACTTTTATTGTACAAACTTAGCCGTTTTCTCAGCTCCTGTTATATCGCCATTACTACGAATCTGGATTTGTAGGTTAGTAATCCATTCGCTACAACCACGGCTATATAAAAACTCATTTACATCGTGAATAAGCTGCATCACCTCATCATAAGTGCCTTCTAATACGGTAGAAAAAGCACCAACTTCATACTTTACATCGGAGGATTGAATGATAGCAATAGCCTCATCCACCCACTCATAAGGATGCTTATCCGTTACTACAGGAATAATCTGAATGCTTGCGTTGATGATGAATTGATGCACGTTGTTTAGTTGAAAATTTACAATTAATAGACCTAAGAGTTTGTTTGTGATAATTGTCAATTATCAATTAATAATTATCACCTCATTTACCGCATCCAGATTAATAACGCCATACACGTGCGGAAAAGCCACATTCAAAGAAGGTGCTATCTCGTACTTTAAGGTGTGTGTTAGTTTTTCGGGCTGAATAACCAGCTTAACCAGATTAGTTTGTCCAGCAAAGAAGCGTTCCAATGTACCAGACACTTGTTCTGCCGTACTTAAATGAATAAAGCCTTCAGTATCTAAAGAAGCAGCTTCATAATAACCTAATTCTTTAGCACTTTCCCAAGCGGCTTGCGTAGTAATATGATAAATAGGTGTTTCTTTGGGAAGGATACGAGGGATCTTGTATTCTAATAGCATTAGATCTGTTAAGACCATTGCCGTTACCGCTTCCAAAACTACAGGAACACGAAGGGCAATACACAAATCGTGGCGACCTTTTATAGAAAAAGGTTCTACTTCGCCCGTATTCCAATTAAGCGATTGTTGTTCTTTTGGTGTGGAAGAAGTAGGTTTTATGGCAATGCGAAATTCTAATTCATTGTTATTGGTAATACCGCCCACAATACCACCTGCATGGTTGGTGGTTGTCTTGCCAGAAGCGTCTGAAATGGTATCATTATGGTCAACGCCAAACATCTTGGCAGCAGCAAACCCAGCACCAAATTCTATCCCCTTTACGGCAGGAATAGCAAATACAGCGTGACTAATCAATGACTCAACAGAATCAAAAAAATGTTCTCCTAAACCAAGAGGAAGCCCGTTCACCTTGCAATCTACAATGCCGCCAATGCTGTCTTTTGCATCAATAGCTTTCTGTAAACCTTTTTCTAAATCTTGCTCTCCACCTATTTCTAAGATAGTGCTTTTTACATCAATTCCTTTCAGTAACTTCTTGGCAATAACACCAACCGCTACTAAACAAACCGTCAATCGACCGCTGAAATGTCCGCCACCCCTAAAATCTTCAAAGCCGCCATATTTCTGATGCGCTACAAAGTCGGCATGACCCGGACGAGGAAAATCTCGTTGTTTTTGATAATCAGAAGAACGGGTATTATTATTCTCGAAGATGATGGTGATTGGCGCACCAGTGGTATAACCATTAAAAATACCACTCTTGAATATTGGCAAATCAGTTTCTTGGCGAGGGGTAGTTCCTTTCTGTGTACCACCTTTTCTACGCTCAATATCAGTTAGAAAATCATCGACCTTCAATGGTAATCCAGCAGGACAGCCATCAATATTCACACCCACAGATTCCCCGTGCGATTCGCCAAATATGGTAACCTTAAAAATTCGTCCGAATGAGTTCATTTGTTATCGTTCTAATAATGTTTCTATATCAAAGCCATCAAAAATATTCGCAAATCCCTTTTCCCTCAAACCCTTGTGTAGAGGTTTATCTCCCGACCATAAAATTGCTTCCAAATAAATAGATGCGGCAACAAACGCAGCATCATCTTCGTCAATGTCGTAAACAAGTAGAAAAGCAACGTCTTGTATTTCTATGGGGATAACAGAGTAATCAATAGTTTTTATTTTATTTAGAAGCAAATCCATTGATGCCTCAAATTCATCTACGGTTGATTTTGAAGATTTAATCAATTTAGATCTATGCTTATCAAGCTCTTCAATAGTAGCATAATGAATATATAAATCATTCTTTAAAGAAAGTAATTGAAATTGTTGGGATGTTTTTCCATTTTTCGAGATAAGGATACTCATCAATATGTTCGAATCAAGTACGATGTTCAAAATAAACGTTGTTTGATTTTGTCAAGATAAGGTTTCATTGCTTCCCTTCTCTCTTTTTTCACTTCTAACAACAATTCTTCTAATTCTGAACCAGCTTCTACATCAAAAAAGTATTCAGATTCCTTAGGGCTATCTATCTGCTCTATTACTTTCTTAAGTTCTCCAGTGTATTTCTCGAGAGGTATCCTTATCACCACTTCGTTTTCTAATATTTCTACTGACATAAACTATGTTTTGCCCAAATTTACAGTAAAATATTAAGAAACTGCTGCTCCCAACTTTTCTATGTGCTGATAGAAGTTTGGGTATGATTTATTAATTGCCTCAGCTTCTTCTATGATTACTGCTCCGTCTGCCTTTAAAGCAGCCACCGCACAAGCCATGGCAATACGATGATCATGACGAGAATGAACAGTTGCTCCATGCAAACCATTACCACCATGCACAATCATAATATCATCTTGCAAAACTATTTCTACACCCATTTTGGCAAACTCATCCTGAAGTGTCAATCCACGATTGCTTTCTTTGTGCGCCAACCGACTAACACCTTCAATCACCGTTTTTCCAGTACAATAAGAGGCTAGTGCAACCAAAGGAGGAAATAAGTCAGGACAATCTGTGGCATCAAAATGAAACGCATGTAACTTTCCCTCTAAGGGAGGCAAAGCAACATCTATTTGCTCCGATTGAATAGATAACTGGCAACCACAATCCATCAAAGCTTGCAGTAT
>JANYEX010000240.1 GCA_025359725.1 Chitinophagaceae bacterium
AGGACGGGAATATGGAGAGATTGAATTTCCGAAGAGGTCTATTGTGCAAACAAAATACCACCCCTGCGGGTACACATCCGGTGGGAATTACCCCATTTTTGTGTAATAACCAATATTTAACGTGTAATATCGAATATTTAATGTGTTATATCGAATATTTAACGTGTTATATCGAATATTTAATGTGTTATATCGAATATTTGATGTGTTATATCGAATATTTAACGTGTTATATCGAATATTTAACGTGTTATATCGAATATTTAATGTGTTATATCGAATATTTAATGTGTTATATCGAATATTTAACGTGTTATATCGAATATTTGACGTGTTATATTGAATATTTGATGTGTAATGCAAAATCAGCTTGGCGAAGTGTTCCGAGGCTATTTATTGTGCTTCAGTTCAGGCTCGACGTTATAAATTTGGCTATGAACAAAATAGCAGCAATCTTGCAATTATCAACTTCGGTTATAGGCTGACGGAACTCAAATTCCACAACAACGCCAAGCCTTTTTCGTTGAATCACTTATGTCTGTAACGGAAAGCTATTATTATATCGAACTCAATATTAACTATAAAACACCTTTAGTACTAGGTAGAGAATTACTAAGCGGATCGCGCTTAACCGCCATCCTCATCGCCTTGGCAAATGCCTTAAAAATAGCTTCGATTTTATGATGCTCATTGTCACCGCGGCAATAGATATTCAGGTTGCACTTGGCGGCATCACTAAACGATTTAAAGAAATGGAAGAACATCTCGGTGGGCATCTCCCCTATTTTCTCGCGCTTAAATTCTGCGTCCCAAACCAACCAGTTTCTTCCCCCAAAATCAATAAGCACCTTGGCTTCCGCTTCGTCCATAGGTAGGGCAAACCCATACCGTTCCATCCCCCTTTTATCGGCAAGCGCTTTACCAAATGCCTCTCCCAAAGCCAAACCAGTATCTTCTATTGTATGGTGCTCATCAATGTGCAAATCGCCCTTAGTTTCTATGGTTAAATCCATCTTTCCATGACGAGCAATCTGGTCTAACATGTGATCGAAAAAGCCTAATCCCGTATTGATATTCGCCTTTCCGCTACCATCCAAATTAAGTGCTACTTTTATTTTCGTTTCATTGGTATTGCGCTCATGTACCACACTTCTAATACCCAATTTAAGGAAAGTGTATATCTCATTCCAATCGTTGGTTTCTAAGGCAATAGTTGGTCGTAAAACTTGTTCCTGTTCATCTGTCAACAGTAAAGTTTGCAAAGGCGAGGTAAGATAAATAGCCTTAGCACCTAAGTTTTTAGCCAGCTGAATGTCGCTCCACCTATCCCCTATCACAAAAGAATTGGCTAAGTCATAATCAGGATTGTTTATAAGATGGGTAAGCATACCCGTTGCTGGCTTTCGGGTAGTGTTTCCTTCGCTAGCAAAAGTGTTATCAACATGAACCTCATCGAATACAAACCCCTCCCCTTCAAGTGTTCTCAACATGAGGTTTTGGTAGGGATAAAATGTTTCCGCAGAATAATAATCTGTACCCATCCCATCCTGATTGGTAACCATCACCTTGTAATAATCTAAATCGGCAGCAATCTTTGATAGTGCAGTAATACATCCCTTTACAAAAGTTGTCTTTTCTATACTGTCCACCTGAAAATTACTAGGCGGTTCCTGTAGAATAACACCATCCCTATCTATAAAAAGTATTCTTTTCATCTAAACTATTTTAATTTATTAATAACTACGATACTAAGCTTATAAATTGAAGCCCTCCTTATCTATTTAGTATTTGGCAACAAATGTATCATTGCAGTTTAATAAACCTAAAAAATCATTGTAGAGATGTATTGTTAGAACAATAATTTGGTAGATGTGACTGTAATAATTTGCAATTTTAAGAGACGACAATTCATAATTTCATTTTATTTGCTGAATAATTATTGAACCTATGGAAGATTTTCAAGAGGACATTGACAAATGTTTGGCTACACTAGCGAAAGGTGGACTGATTTTATACCCCACAGATACCGTTTGGGGTATTGGCTGCGATGCGACCAATAAAGAAGCAGTTGCGAAGATTTACTCCTTGAAACAAAGAGAGGACAGCAAGAAGATGATTGTATTGATGGCAAGCGAAAGAGAAATACTGAAATACGCCACGCAAATAGACATGTCCGTTTTTGATTATCTAGACGCAACTACAAAACCTACTACGGTAATATATGAAGACGTAATTGGCTTGGCAGAAAACATATTGGGGGAAGATAGTAGTGTGGCAATAAGATTATGCCAAGATGTATTTTGCAAGACCTTGATAAAGCGTTTTAGAAAACCGATAGTAAGTACTTCTGCAAATATTAGTGGTTCCAATACACCAAAGTTTTATTTTGAGATAGAAAAAGAAATTAGAACTGGTGTAGATTACATAGTAAATTATAGGCAGGATGATACATTACCAAAAGAACCTTCGAGTGTAATAAAGTGGGGCAATAATGGAGATATTACTGTTATTAGATAATATCCCCTAGGTTGTGAGATTAGAAACAACCCATGAATTCACATTGTTAACAACTGCAAAGCTTCCAAAAAGAGCATCCCTAATAACAATCCCCTTATCTTTGTCACAAGTTTTATTTAAACGAGTGAATATGAAAAAAATATGTTTGTTTTTCGTACTGCTTTTTGGCACTACAGTATTACTTTCATCCTGCGTATCTCAGCGTTACAAAGGATGCCCTACAACTAATAAAAGATACTTTACTGGATAGTCTTTATTTTAATATTAAGTATGAATTGGATTGAAATTACCGAGTTACAGACTCTTGATGCTATCAAAAAATTATCATATAGTAAGCCACAGTTGATTTTTAAGCATAGTACAAGATGTAGTGTTAGTAGTATGGTCAGGAATAGACTAGAAAAAGGTGACGAGCAAGATGGAGTTGACTTTTATCTACTTGATTTAATAAAACATCGTGAAATTTCTAACACAATTTCTGAAATATTTCATGTTCACCACGAATCCCCGCAAGCTCTTTTAATAAAAAACGGCGAGTGTACTTTTTCAGAAAGCCACTACGATGTAAGATTTGATGAAATTATGGAGCAGGCTGCTGTTCATTCATAAAATCAATGCCTTTCTTCACAAGCATTACTCATTTATTCTTTCTGAACACCATCATTTGGGTTATTTTTATCAGGTTTTAAAGATTATTATTTAATATTTTACCTAATTAAAGTTTTAACAAGATTTTTTCTCTACTTTGCGACGCGATTGAAAGAATTTAAAACGACAACAAGTAATGTCAAGATTTTAGACACAACTAATCAATAATGTCTTTCTAATAAAACTTACACAATGAACACGATTATGCATTTTAAGACGCAGCTTGCTGTCCCCACAATTTTGACTACAATTTTATTATTTTGTTTATCTGGAAATGCGCAACGCTTAAGCCTTACGGGTTCTTTTGGAGCAAGTAACTATCAAGGTGATTTAGCAAATGGCTACACCCCACCTTTTAAACTTGATGTAAGTGGTGGTGCAACTTATGATTTCACCAATAGATTTAGAATGAGGTTAAATATTTCAAATCTTAGTGTCGAAGGGGACGATAAGTTATCTAAACACGTATACATAAAAGAAAGAAATTTAAACTTCAAATCTAAAATTCAAGAAGGAGCTTTACTTGGTGAGTACGATTTAGTAGATAACTCATTTAATAGTATCATTCCATACATTTTTCTGGGTATTTCTTACTACCATTTTGAACCCTATGCACTAAGGATACCTGCTGGTGGTGCTTCTAATGTTAATTTACATTACTTAGGAACTGAAGGACAATTTCTCACTGATTCCTTCGGCAAGTCACTTTATCCAGAGAGACAATATAATCGTAACCAGTTGAACATACAGTACGGCTTAGGGGTTAGATTTGAGCTTTCGGAAAGGGTGTCGCTAGGTGTAGAAGCAAATATAAGAAAGTTGTTTACTGACTATTTGGACGATGTTAGTTCTGGCAGTTATATCACCCCATCTCAATGGGATGCAGGAATATATTATGCAAAAACAGCAAAAAATAATGATTTGTTATTTAGGCTCTCTCAGGATAAATATTATTATTCTTGGAAATACGTTGATCCCACAAGTGGTAAACCAATAACTCAAACTGACCAAACTGCTCTGTTTCCTCGTGGTAATCCATCCAAGAATGATTCTTACTATTCTTTTCAAATTCGTTTAAACATAAGATTGAATGCACTAACTAGTGGTGGAAATGATTTCTACTCACCTAGAAACCCTAATGGTAGAAAACAATTAAGATGTGCTAAAGTATATTAATACATTCTTTTAATACGTCACAGAACCGTCTTTATTCAAGACGGTTTTTTTATTTAAATACTTTCTTGTATGATAACAATTACTATCATTATTATTGCAATAACATGCTTAGTTTCTTTCCTTGCTTTTTCAAATGAGAACCTAATGGGTGATCTTATTTTTTATCCACCAGCTATTACCAACGAAAATCAATGGTATAGATTCATTACTTCTGGATTCATTCATGTGGATACAATGCACTTGGCTTTTAATATGTTTACCCTTTATTTCTTTGGGAGTAGTTGGGAGACAGCCTATATAGGCTATTTAGGAGTTGGAAAAATATGGTATATAATTCTATACTTAGGGGCATTAATAGTCAGTCAGA
Organism: Chitinophagaceae bacterium; assembly: GCA_025359725.1. Lineage (GTDB taxonomy): Bacteria > Bacteroidota > Bacteroidia > Chitinophagales > Chitinophagaceae > Parasediminibacterium. The sequence goes on from JANYEX010000240.1 coordinate 4,709, forward strand.
TTCCAAGCTATTTAAAGAACCGAAATAACTATCGATATAGAAGTTTGGGCGCATCAGGGGCTGTATCTGCTATTGTTTTTTCTATGATTCTTTTGATGCCTTGGAGTACTTTATATGTTTTTGTAATACCAGTACCTGCTGTAATATATGCGGTTCTTTACTTAGGATACACTATCTATATGGGCAAAAAGGGTAATGACAATGTTAATCATGATGCACACTTATGGGGCGCATCGTTTGGAATTATATCCTCAATTGCTCTTAAGCCAGAGGTAATAAGTATATTTATTAGTGCTGTAACACATCCTCATTTTGGGGGTGCTGAATAAAGCTAACATATACGAAGAGAAAGAGGATTCAAGCCAATTGGCTAGAATCCTCTTTCAAAAACCTTCTTTAAGATACAATTTAAGAATACTAATTTCTTTTGGAGAAAATTTCACTTCTTCTTTTTTAGGTAAATTCAATTTTAAAATACCATTATCATATTTGGCTGTAATGACTTCTACATTAATCTTTTCATCCAAACTGAAACTCCTTTTAAAACTTCTGTGGGTAAATTCTCTCCTGATTGTCTTACCTTCTCTGTGTTCAGCTTCTTCTTTTTTGTCATAGCTAATTGTCAACAAATCATTTTCGGCGTTAACCTTTAGGTCTTCTTTACTCAACCCCGCTGCGTTAAGTTCTAATACATAAGCATCCGTTGTTTCGTGAATGTTTACTGAAGGAGAAACTGTGTTAGTGTGAGAATTATTACCCCATGTAGTTGGGAAACCTCTAAATACTTCATCAAATAAGTCATTGATGAGTCTTGGGCTGCTGTGCTTTACTAGTGTCATAATTTTAAGTTTTAAATTAGTTATTGATAATTGTTCTACGTCGTTATTTTTTACAAAGTTTGTTCCAAGGCAAAAAAGCTACAATAAAAAAGACTTTTTGGCATTTTAAATCCCATAATAAAGACATTGTGACGCTTTCGATAGTCGAAAAAAGGAAAATTGGCTTTTTCCAATTAACAACGCTTAGCAAGATTACTGTAAATTTGCATTTCACTAAAAAAGATAAAGATGTATCCAGCAGAGATAGTATTGCCGATGAAGGCGGAATTAACAGAAAATGGTTTTGAAGATATGAATACCGCTTCAATAGTAAGCGAAACATTAAAGCAAGAAGGAACAACGCTTGTTGTGATAAATTCTGTATGCGGTTGTGCAGCGGGTGCATGCAGACCAGGTGTTCTTATGGCAATTAATAATGCCACAAAAAAACCCGATACTTTGGCTACAAGTTTCGCAGGGTTTGATGTAGATGCTGTTAAGAAAGTACGTGAGTTCCTGCTTCCTTATCCTCCATCTTCTCCTGCTATTGCTTTGTTTAAAGATGGCGAATTGGTTAGTATTCTAGAACGTCATCAAATAGAAGGAAGACCAGCACAGGTTATTGCCCACCATTTGATTGCAGAGTTTGATAAGTATTGTAACTAATAAGCTTAACCTAACAATTGAAAAGTCTCACCCTCAAGTGAGACTTTTTTGTATTTAATAACGAACACATTTGTCCGACAATGCGGTTTATGAGTTAACATTGCATCCTTTTAAAAAAGATCATTTTTCAAGTTTGTTAAGTTTCTGCTTATGTATTCAAATTTATATTACGCTTTCAAGGATTGGTTCGGTGTTGAATGGACTTTTCTTAAACTGATAAATTCTTTTGGCTTTTTTGTGGCTATTTGTTTTCTTGTAGCTGCATCTATTGTTACCATGGAACTTAAGCGTAAAGAACGGAATGGACTTCTTACCTATACTGAAGAGAAAATAATGGTTGGAGCGCCAGCCTCTTTCTTAGACTTAATTCTTAATTTTTTTATTGGGTTTCTATTTGGCTATAAAATTATTAGTGCCTTTGTCATGAAGGATGTACTCAACGACCCGCAATCTTTTATACTTTCTACAAAAGGAAACCTTCTCTTTGGTCTATTTGGTGGGGGATTATTCGCCGGTATCAAATGGTGGGAGAAAAATAAAGAAAAACTAGCTACCCCCGAACATAGGGTTATTCGTATTTGGCCGCACGATAGGGTTGGTGATATGGTTATTTATGCTGCAATATTTGGTTTTGCAGGCGCCAAAGTATTCGACAACCTCGAAAACTGGGATACCTTCATCAAAAATCCGATAGAATCACTTATATCATTTAGTGGTTTAACTTTTTATGGAGGGCTAATTTGTGCAGGTTTAGCTATAGCTTTCTATGCTAAGAAAAACAAGATTAAAATTATTCATTTAGCCGATTCTTTTGTTCCTGCTTTGATGCTTGGCTATGCAATCGGGCGTATTGGATGTCAGATTAGTGGAGATGGCGATTGGGGGATATTGAATAGTAGCTTTATTTCTAGTCCTACTGGCCAGGTAATTCCTGCATCAGCTTCTGACTTCCAAATGCAATTGGCACATAATTCTGATTTTTATCTTAGCATCAACAAAAGTTTAGATGCAGTAAGACATGCATCTGTACAACCCTTTTGGCATTTACCCGATTGGTTGTTTGCTTACAATTTCCCACACAATGTAATCAGTGAAGGTGTTCGTCTTTCTGGTTGCGATAGCTTGCAATATTGTAGCCAATTACCTATACCCGTTTTCCCGACCGCTTTTTATGAAACGCTGGCTTGCACAATTCTATTTTTTATACTTTGGTCATTTAGAACACAATTAAAAAAGGCTGGACAGATTACTGGTCTATATTTAATTTTTAATGGAATTGAACGTTTTACTATCGAGAAGATACGTGTTAATAATAAATATGAAAGTCTTCCTTTTCAACCTACCCAAGCAGAAATTATTTCTACGATCATGATTACAGCTGGTTTATTTTTCTTTTTTTGGATTACAAAAAAAGAGACTGCTGCCGTTTCTAGTTAAACAGCTTTTAAAGAAGTTTCTAAAAAAATGTAAATAGTGTATGCTTGTAGTAAATAACAAAGTCTATTTCAATATTTTATCACATTTTAGCAAAGTATTTAGCCTTTTATTTACAGTAAAAGAACTAACTGAAATGATTTAACAATATCTTGCGTCGAAATTAATAGCTAGCTATTTAGCCGAAAAAATAATTCTTAAACACTATGGTCTCTTTAAGCAAAACTGTTGTTGCAGTAATTTTAGGTGGTGGTGCTGGTAGCCGTTTATACCCTCTTACTGCTTCTCGTTCAAAACCCGCTGTTCCTATAGCAGGAAAGTATCGATTGGTGGATATTCCCATCAGCAATTGTATGAATAGTACAATTAATCGAATGTTTGTACTGACGCAGTTTAACTCTGCCTCTCTCAACAAGCACATTAAAAATACCTACCACTTTAGTGCTTTCAGTACTGGATTTGTAGATATTCTTGCTGCCGAACAAACTCCTGATAATCCAGGATGGTTTCAGGGTACAGCAGATGCGGTAAGACAATCTTTAAGACACATCTCTAACTTAGATTTTGAACATATCTTAATTTTAAGTGGTGATCAGCTTTACCAAATGGACTTTGCCGCAATGATTGACGCCCACAAAAAGAAAGGTGCCGACATTTCTATTGCTACCATCCCTGTAAATGCTAGTGATGCTACTGAGTTTGGTATCCTTAAAACAGATGAAGAAAACTTTATTTCTTGTTTTATAGAAAAACCAAGTAAAGACGTTTTACACGAATGGATTAGTGATACAGGTAGTATCATGCAAGGACAAGGACGTAACTATTTGGCTTCTATGGGTATTTATGTTTTTAATAAACAAGTATTAAATACTTTATTAAAAGACAGACACCCTAATGCTACTGACTTTGGTAAGGAAATAATTCCTAATTCTATTGTTGAATTTAAAACTTCTAGCTATCAATACGAAGGTTACTGGACAGACATTGGAAATATCCATTCTTTCTTCGAGGCGAACCTTGCTCTAACGCAAGACATTCCAGAATTCAACTTGTTCGACAATGATAACGTTGTTTACACAAGGGCTCGTATGTTGCCACCTGCAAAAATTAGTGGCACTACCCTCGAGAAAACATTGATTGCTGAAGGTTCTATTATTAACGCTTCTCGTTTGGAACATTGCGTGGTTGGTATCCGTTCTCGCATTGGCTATGGCACTACGGTTGTAAATTCTTACATTATGGGTAACGATTTCTACGAAACCTTAGAGGTAATGGAAGAGAGCCTTATCAAAGGAATACCAAAAATTGGTATTGGCGAACGTTGTTATATAAAGGATGCAATCATCGATAAAAACTGTAGAATTGGTAATGATGTCAGAATAATTGGTGGTAGCCATTTAGAGAATACCGACCATCCTTTGTACAGTGTAAAAGATGGTATTGTAGTCGTTAAAAAGGGTGCAATACTTAGTAATGGCTTTATTATTTAAGCTATCGATTAATTTTAATACCTCATTTCATTAATATTTTTCAAAACATCCACTTGTTGGATGTTTTTTTATACTACTTTAGCTTCGTGTAAAAATTACACATCTACTTATTAAACGATTGTTATGGCTGTTTCTTCTTCTGTTTCTACCTCTACGGGTAGTTTACCAAAACCTAAATTATCATTAGGACAAATTTTTACAATGAGCTTCGGATTCCTAGGAATCCAATTTGGCTTTGCCTTACAAAATGGCAATACTAGTAGGATATTACGGTCTTTTGGGGCAGATGTAGATCAGTTGCCTATGTTTTGGATTGTTGCCCCATTAGTTGGTATGATTGTTCAGCCGCTAATAGGTCATTATAGTGATAAAACATGGAATAGACTTGGTCGTAGAAAGCCTTATTTTCTTACTGGCGCCCTATTGTCTTCTTTGGCTTTGGTGTTTCTGCCCAACTCTGGTGCTGTAGCTAGTATCGTTCCTGCTTTGTGGATTGGTGCGGGCATGGTGATGATTATGGATGCGTCCTTCAATGTAGCCATGGAACCATTTAGGGCTTTGGTGGCTGATAATCTTCCCGATTCTCAAAGAACAGTTGGCTTTTCCATACAAACTTTCTTAATTGGTTTGGGTGCTGTGGTGGGTAGTGCTTTGCCCGAGATATTAGGCAAACATGGCTTTAGTATGGTTGCTGGAAAAGATGGCGTTGCCGATAACATTAAATATGCCTTTTATATTGGCGCTGCTGTTTTTATTATTGCCATCCTTATTACCATTATTTTCTCCAAAGAATACACGCCAAAGGAATACGAACAATATCATGGTAAAAATGAAGAAGCCGACAAAGCTGGTTTAAGAGAAATATTAAAAGATTTTGCCAAGATGCCCAAAACAATGCGTCAGTTGGGGCTAGTACAGTTCTTTACATGGTTTGCATTGTTTAGTATGTGGGTGTTTACTACAGATGCCGTTGCTACCCACGTATATGGTTTATCGGGAGATTATAGCAAGAGCCTTGCCTATAACGAAGCAGGAAATAAGGTTAGCACCGCCTTTGGGGTTTATAATTTTGTTGCCATGCTTTATGCCTTGATGTTGCCACTTATTGCCAAGTTTATAGGCAGAAAAGCAACACATGCCGTCTCCCTTATTGCTGGTGGTGTGGGGTTAATTTCTATCTATTTTATCAAAGATCCCGAAATGCTTAAATATTCTATGGTAGGTGTTGGTTTGGCTTGGGCAAGTGTGTTAGCCATGCCTTATGTAATATTATCTGGCGCAATCCCTGCTGGTAAACTAGGTATTTACATGGGTATCTTCAACTTCTTTATCACACTACCCCAAATTATCAATGGGTTATTTGGTGGTTGGATTGTAAAGCACCTTTACGGTAGTCAACCAATATATGCAGTAGTGCTTGCGGGGTTCTTTATGATTTGCGCTGCCATCAGTTGCCTCTTTATCTACGATGCTGGCGATGCTAAGTATAAAGCTAAAAAAGCTTAAAGACTTTATTTTTAATAAATAGGCTATAAAGGATTGAACGTTACATTTTAACTAATCTTCTTAAATGATCCCTGCACTAAACATGGCGCACCTAGGCTCAACGCTGCCGTTGCAGTTTATATAACGGGCATAGTAATAAGCCTTTTTCCCTTCATCGGGACTAATAAAAACCACCTTATTATTGGCTCTATTTATAAAAGCAATCCAAGTGCAGTCTGCTACCGATATTGGCGGAACAGTTCCAATCATATATCGCATTTCCACAAAAGCAACAGTTCTTGGCTCAACTCTTTTTTCCGTAATGCAATTGGTAAAAGAGAAATACTGCGCTGATTTGAAATGCAAGCAAATTGGCGGCTTCTACGTCGTCATTATTTAGCAAATACAAATAGATTAAGCTATGTAAAGCATCACGGTAATCTGGCTCGAACTTATTCCTATTTTCAGTAGCCCCCACACCTTTTGTACTGTCGGTATCACAAATTTTCACCAACCCGTCCCACTTTATTTTCATTGCTTCTAGATCGGTTACTGCCTGCAAAAGAATTTTATAGTCCACTTGTTTTGATACAATGATGGGTACTGGGTACTACCTTTTTTTGATGATAAAAGTCTTGACGGAATTTGTGTAACTAATTTATTGATGAGTGTAATTTCAAGGATTTTGCATTACACGTCAAATATTCGATATAACACGTTAAAGATTCGATATAACACATCAAATATTCGATATAACACATTAAATATTCGATATAACACATTAAATATTCGATATAACACGTTAAAGATTCAATATTACACGTCAAATATTCGATAT
>JANYEX010000241.1 GCA_025359725.1 Chitinophagaceae bacterium
CTCCTTTTGTCCACTTTCTAGGATAATTAAACGCATCCCAATAAGGCTTTCCCCACTTGCCGCCCCACACATTGGTATAGCAACTAGGCACTTGAATCTGCGTTTGTTGATGGTCGTTATTATTGGTAAAATTCCATAACCCATTTAAGCAAATTTCTTGTCGGGCAGGCTTTGTAGGAAAAGAGTACTGTTCATTTTTAGGGTTGGATTGACTAAGCCCCAACTGAAAAACAAAAGCAACAAGGGCAGAGAGAAGAATTTTTTTCATAAATATAAAGTTTTGCCACAAAGGCATTAAGACAGAAAGAAAAACTAAGTCAACTTTCAGTAGGGAAATCCACTTTTCAATCAACCAACCATCATTTTCTTGTGTAAGACCCCCATTTACTTCATCAAGTAATTGAAAAAAGTAATCAAGTAATTCGATTACTTCATCAAGAAAATGAAAAACTTCATCAAGAAATCGAATTACTTGATGAAGTTTTTCGATTAATTGATGAAGAAAATACCTATTTTATTCTATATCAGTCCTAAAAGGAGACGCGGGTAAACCTTCATTATTGAACAAATTACCCTTTGCCACATTGGTAAAAGCAAATCTTACAGCTGTGGGCTTGGTGACATCCATACTTGAAACGATTACTTTTTCCCCTTCAATGATGGCAGTAGCTGGAAAAAACTTTTTATTTTCTCCGGCAATGGTAAAGCCAATCAAATCACCATCTTTTGCCATCAATCCTCTGCCAATATGATTAAAACTCAGTTCGATTGTGTTTCCTTTTACTTCGAATGATTTATAGAGTGGCCCAGAATATTCAATCTTTTCATTGTATGCCAACGCCCTTGCTGCCAATGACAAACGGTTGCCCACAGGTTGTTTGTGCGTAGGATGAATGTCGGAAGAGTCGCCACAATCGGTGGTAACCACCATTGCCGTGTTAGGAACTTTTTTCAAAGTGAGAAATTGAGCCTCCCTTATCATTGGGTCAGCACTTCTAAAAGGAGCTATTTGAACGAATAAGAAAGGGAAATCGCCTTGATTCCAATGTTGCCTCCAATCGGTAATCATAGTAGGAAAAAGGGTTTGGTATTGTTTTCCACGACCACCATTACTTTCTCCCTGATACCAGATAACGCCCTTAATGGCGTAAGGAATTAATGGATTGATCATGCCATTATACAAACCACCTGCACCACCAGCGGGATTGCGCGGAGGAGCAGGCTTGGTAGGAAAAGCTTTGTTTGAAACGGAGGTAACAAGGGTATCTGCCGCCCATTTAGCCAGTAACACTGGGTAATCTTTTTTGTATTTTGCAACTGCATCTGGATATTCTAGCTTGGCTTTATCATAATCTTCCACTAGTTTTTTTAGTTCGGGATTACTTTCTAAGGTTAGTCTTGTTGTCCACTTTTCGGCAGGTGTACCACCAACGGAAGAAAATAAAAGACCGATGGGTACTTTTAATTGTTTGTATAAATCGCGGGCAAAAAAGTACCCAACGGCACTAAATTTTTTTACAGAGGTAGTATCACAAATCTCCCATTTGGCATTGGCATCACTTATTGCCGTATCGGAAGGGTGATTTGCCACATGGTATTGGCGAATTTCTGGATAATTAGCGTCAGCCACTTCGGCAATCCAGTTTACAATTGGCTTTTGCCCACCACCCAATTGACGCTCCATATTGCTTTGCCCGCCGCAAACCCACACTTCACCCACCAAAATATTAGTAATGGTAAGGGTGTTTTCTCCGCTGATAATCATTTTATAAGGACCCCCAGCCTTTAATGGTTTAAGTTTAAGTTGCCACTTGCCGTCCTTGGCAGTAGTAATTACTATTTGTCCATTGAAATTTACCGTAACTTTTTCACCATCATTGGCAGTTCCCCAAATAGGTACGGCAACACCACGCTGCAAAACCATATTATCTGAAAATAGACTATTGGGCTTCACGGTTGCAAAACTGTACGACCAAAGGACAATGGAAGCAAAAAGAAAGAGAGACTTTTGTGACAATTGTTTTTTCATATAACTTAATTTAATCGTGTTTTTTAGATTGTTGATTAAAGAGATTTGATTTAATTATTCAACATCGGTTCTAAAAGGTGAGGCAGGCAAACCCTCTTGGTTATATAAATTTCCTACAGGGACATTGATAAAGTCGTACCTAGCCGCCACTGGATAATTTATAGATGGGCTAGAGATAAGAATCTTATTGCCAACTATTTCTGCTTTTGCGGGAACAAACTTTTTATCGCTTGATGCAATAACAAATCCTTTAAGCTCGCCATCTTTTGCCAATAAGCCCTTTCCAATATGGGTAAAAGAGATTTCAATAACATTATCCTTCACTACGTAATTTTCAAATAGCGGCCCAGAATATTCAATCTTTTCTTTGTACGCCAATGCCCTTGCAGCCAAAGCGAGCCTTTCGCCAACAGGTTGTTTGTGAGGAGGGTGTATATCGGTAGAGTCGCCGCAATCTGTAGTAACTGCCATAGCCACGTTTGGAATTTTCTTCAAGGTAAGGAATTGAGCTTCTCTAATCATGGGATCAGCCCCTTTGTAAGTCGCAATTTGAACAAAAAGAAAAGGGAAGTCTCCTTGATTCCAATTCTTTCTCCAATCGGTAACCATTGTAGGAAATAAGGTTTGGTATTGTTTTCCTCTGCTGCTGTTAGATTCGCCCTGATACCATATAACGCCCTTTATGGCATAAGGAATTAGGGGATTTATCATCGCATTATACAAGCCACCAGCACCACCAGCAGGATTGCGAGGAGCAGTAGGCTTGGGAGGAAATTGTTTGTGAGACACCGAAGCAACCAATGTATCGGCAGCCCATTTTGCCATTAACGAGGCTTGTTCCTTCTTAAATTTTTCCACACTAGGTTTATAATTGGCAACTGCCTTGTCGTAATCTTCAGCTAAAGTTTTCAATTCTGGATTGCCCTCTAACGTTGCCCTAGTCGTCCAATTTTCTGCGGGCGTGCCACCAACAGAAGAAAACAACATTCCGATTGGAACTTTTAGTTGATTGTATAAATCTCTGGCGAAGAAATAACCAACAGCACTTAAATCAACAACGGTCGTAGTATCGCAAACTATCCATTTAGATTTTACCTCCTCAACCATTGTATCAGAAGCCTTGTGGGCAACAAAAAAATAGCGAATCTCTGGGTAGTTGGCAGCTGCCTTTTCTTCTTTCCAGTTGTAGATAGGCTTTTGTGGAGGACGAGGACCTAACTGTCTTTCCATATTGCTCTGACCGCTACATATCCATACTTCCCCTACCAAAATGTTTTGAATGGTTACGGTATCCTTACCCATAATAGTCATGGTATAAGGACCACCAACCTTTAAAGGTTTTAGTTTTATCATCCATTTACCATCCTTAGCTACGGCAGTTACTTTTTGCTTTTGGAATAAAACAGAAACTGTTTCTCCTTCATCGGCAGTTCCCCAAATAGGCACAGTAACGCCACACTGAAGAACCATGTTGTTAGAAAATAAACTGTTGGGTTTCACGCTAGCAAAATTTTTTGCAAAGATGAATACTAATAAAATAATGAGAAGACTCTTTTTCATACCGCTTGTTACATTTTGAATTGTTAGTTAATAAAGAACTGACAAAGTAAAGTTGTTGCTTAATTCTTTATTAAACTTATTTTCCCTTGCTTGGTTTAATTGAGAAAACCCTTTTTTCAATTAAATTATCTAAAAGGTACTCTCTAATTTTAGTATTTAGAAACCAACAAATAAAAGTGGAACACAAATAAACTTCATTTATTTTGGGTTTTATGTGTCACATGATGCAATTAAGTACTTTGGGGGTGCAACTAACCAAGAAGAGTACTTTTAAACCTAAGATAAACTAATTTGCGAGCTGGCAGTCAATATTTTAGACTCTAGTTTTTAACTGTAACAACCCCATTTCGGTAAAGAAATTGTTTCAAGTGCCAGTATTTTATTTTGAACATGATATAAACAGAATATATTTGATTAACTAATTGAAATCCTTAGAGCGGAGAGAATGAATACTTACCACGAAAATTTAGAAGCACTTTACAAATTGAATATTCTGGATACACAAAAAGAATCCATGTTTGACAATCTCGCTAAGCTTGCTTCCAATGTCTGTGACTCGAAATTTGCATTCATAACTTTTGCCGACACCAACCAAATTTGGTTTAAAGCTACCCACGGATTAGCGCTTAACGAGATTCCGTTTGAGGGCTCATTCTGTGAAAAGACGATAGAGACAGGCAACTTGTTTGAGGTATCCAATGCACTCAATGATTCCCATTTCTGTACTAACTGAATTAGTTATTAATGAACCGCATATTGTATTCTATGCTGGTTATCCGTTAACGACTTTCAAAAAATCAGTTGTAGGTACCCTTTGTGTTTTGGATACAAAAGAAAAAAACTTACAGACCTGCAAAAAGAAAGTCTGGCAATCATAGCATCTCAGGTAGAAAATCTATTTGAAAGCAAGGACAGGTTTCAGGGATTTGTAAACAACTCAAGCGACGTTATTTATGAATTGGATAACTTTGGAAATTTCGTTTTTCTATCGCCAAGCATAACAAAGATGCTTGGTTATACCCCCGATGAACTTTTGGGGAAACATTTTAAACTGATAGTTAAAGAAGAGGATTTACCCAAATGCGAAGCTTTTTTGCTGAGGCTACTAACAGAAGGTGAACTTAATGATGTTATTGAGTATGACGTAAGGCATAAAGACGGGCATTACGAATGGCACGAATCAAAATGCAGTATCATTCATAGAGATGACAGAGTATTTGTAATGGGTATTGCCAGAGAAATAACTGCATGGAAAAAAGCCCAAGAAGAGTTAAAACAGCTTAATGAAGAGCTTCAGAAAAAAGCTGAACAACTAAGGGAATCAGAAAAAAGGTATAGTGATCTTTTTCTTGAAAGCCCCCAACCTATGTGGGTGTACTATTTGGATACTTACAAATTTATTCAGGTAAACAAGGCAGCAATAGCTAGATATGGCTATACTGAAGAAGAATTATTGAATATGCATGTTTGGCAATTGAGGGCAGAAGAGGAACAATTACAATCGAAAGAGTACCATAAAACCAACACTTTCGCCACAAATAATTACAATGTTAGAAGACGGCATCAGACAAAGAAATTGTTGAGGTAGAATTGTATAGTAACCTTGTTGTATTGAATAACAAAAATTGTAGGTTGGTTATTACGATTGATATAACAGAAAAGAAAAAACACCTTCGCGCAATAGAAGAACAAAACAAAAAATTTAGAGAGATTGCTTGGATACAATCCCACGTAATAAGACATCCTTTGGTAAATATTATGGGTTTGGTTGAACTCATAAAAGAACAACCTGTTGAATATTTAAAAACTGATGATATACTAAAACACCTTACTAATGAATTAGAAAAGATGGATAACGTGATAAGAAAAATTTCTGATAAAGCCAAAGTAGCAGAGCAAGATTATATAATCATGTTGCTTTGAAATATAAACCTGTAGGATACTATTCCATTCATTCTTCTCGCTTTTCTCTCATTTCCTTGCACGCGTCAGTGCTTCATTCAAGTGTATATACCTTAGAACCAAGCGAGGAAATAAGCAACATAAGTCAAAGCAAGGTTAAATCTAGCTGATAATAGCTTTTATTACGTGAATAAACCATTTAAACCAAGTAAGTGAAAGCCTCACTCACTTGGTTTAAGCTTTCATTCGGGCAAAGGAATGTTAGAACCAAGTGAGGAAATGTCACACAAAGCCAACATTTTAACATATAAATGTGCTTGATAGCCTTAGAAATTAATAATATCCATTATCCATTTAATAAAGATTACACTTGCATAAAACAAACTTATGCGTTGTATTCAGTTAGATTTCACTTCGGATAGTTTTCAAGGGTACGAATATGCTTATAGAATCAGGACAGGCTATCTACTTAGCAATATGCTAAATATAGTTGGCTATTGCACACATCTTATTACGATAAGTCCTTTTATAAAACAGTTGCCCGTAGCTAAAAGGGCAAAATTTATGTATGACACCAAACTGTGCGAAGACGAAGATGTTCAGGGAATTCTCGAAAACTTTTTGGACCAACAAAAAGAGTTCAAATCCATGAAACATCCTCCTAATAATATATTTCTCCTGTCAAAAAAACTTGAAAATGCACTAGCGAATGTAGTTTCAGAATGGTTGGTAGGCTTTGATAAGAACCTTACAAAACACGGATTAACTGGTTTATTGGACTTGTGTGTTAATGACAGTTTTGAGATAAGTGACCTAGAAACCACCACAGGAATAGAAAGTGAGAACTCTTATCTAACGATAAAACTATTAAACAATAAATCTGATGAGGAAAACATAAACAACTCAGTTTGGCTGATGCCGGAACTGTTTTATCATGAAAACTATTTTGAAACACTGGTTGCTACCAATATTGATGAAATAGAAGAGGATATGCCCTATTTAATTAAATGCTTCGATATGCCTAATCTCAATATTTTATCTGTAAAAGAGATGGAGTCATTAAAGAAGATGTTCAATTTAGCCTTAGCATCTTTTAAAGCAGAAACACAAGAATGGGCGAACCGATGCTATCAATCAAATGGAAAAAAACATTTTATCGATCACGTCTTCCCCACTATGCCCTCTATTAAAGAAACGATAGATGCAAGCGAGATTATAAATCACCTAAAAAATATTCCTGCTGGACAATTAAGTGCTAGCATCTGCATGGGTGAGATTTCGCCGTTGATTTTATGGAAGTACTATTATTTAAATAAGCTTTTATCTGAGGAAGATTACAATGAGTTAGTTGAAGAATACGATTCTTTACCCAATTATACCATTCCTATAATGGTATTTTTCTCGCCCGGAAATGAACTTAAACTATTAAAGAATGAAGAAACTGAATCTTTAGAAGTTGTAGAACCAACAAAGGTTACTACTGTAAGAAAATACATCAACATTGATTAATGCCATAAAAAAAGAAAATGAGAAAAGAACAGTACAATTATTTTTCGGTAAAAGTGCAGCAGATGGCTACACGACTTGAGTTTGAAAGCCTTGCCGACTTTTGCCGATTTGCAGACACCAACCAAATGAATAACATCTTTATTCTGCACGAAGAAAATCCTGAAGATGATTCTTTTGCATTATACTATAATGCCTGCCTGTTGTTGCACAAAACAGAAGGGTTTAAAACATTAGAAAACTATCTGGTAGCACAAGAAAAAGGATTTCCTACTGCGGTTGTTTATTATGACTCAGTGGAGCTAGGTTACACCAAATACGAAGATTATCTACTGGTAAAAGAGGCTGGCATTAATGACTTGTCAACTTTTGAAACCATGAAAAAGAAAGGGTTTATTGCTGGATTAGCGGCGTTTAAAGACCTAGAAAAACAAGAACCAAAGTCTTTCGAATTGACTACTCCAATCAATAATCCTTACGATTTGTATAGCTATGCCAAGTTACACAACTTTGAAGATTGTTCTAAATTGGTGGAAGCATTTTCCAAAGGATTTGTAGATGCCAATCTCTATGCTGCCGCAAAAGAACTTGGCTTCCCTACTTATCAGGATTTTATTGATGGCGGAAAAAGAGGTTTTAGAACTTATGGCGATTTGAAAGTTTCTAACGAGATAGGCATGAGAGACTCTGCAGATCTTTTGCGTTACATGGATTTAGAATTTGTGAAAAAAGAGAATACAACTCACGACCAAAGGGTTTTGATGGTAGTATTATCCAAGATTGAACAAGGTAAAAAGATTTCTCTTAATAAGCTGAATACTATTTTGCAGGCTTCTATCGATGATTATAAGTATGAGGACACCAAGGAAATACCTAGATGGTTTACCCGAAGCATGGATGGCATTAACGAACTAACAGAATTCCTTCAAAAGAGCGAACACATAAAACGCTATGGTACTTACTACGCGGATGGTGAGTTTTTTGAAATAAACAAGATGCAGGATAGGTCGATAGTATTAGATGCTAGCAATGTTGCACATAATAATGCAGGACGGGTTGACAAAAAAGTGTATGCTCAAAACCTTGTATTGATGATAGATTTTTTGAAAGAGAATGGCTTTAGCGATATTATTGTTATTGCCGATGCTTCGCTACGGCATAAGGTTGAGGATAATGCTGTGCTTGAAAAAGTAAAGAAAATGTGTACCTATCTTGAGTCGCCAAGAGAAACACAGGCAGACATATTTATATTACAATATGTAAAAGCTAACCATTGCCTAATTGTTAGTAACGATACTTTTAGGGAATGGAAAGTGCAGGATCCGTGGGCAGCAGAGAACGTAGATTTTTACAGATTGTCATTCATCATAAAGGGAAAAGAAGTATTGATGCCCGATTTAAAATAATTTGTCTTTTATTCGTGTCAAATTTATCAACCTTATTATTTTTTTATGAGTGATTATCCAAAAGTATTTACACCCTACCCTGCGGCATTTATAGTAGAAAAAGGAAAGACTTATGCGTGGTGTACCTGCGGATTGAGTGCTAAAAACCCAATATGTGATGGCAGCCACAAAACATTGGCTACAGAAGAAAATGGCGAAATAGTTTTTCCTTTTAAAAGCCTAAAGTTTACGGCAGAGGAAGACGGGGAAGCGTGGTTGTGCAATTGCAAACAATCCAAGAACCCACCTTTTTGCGATGGAAGCCATAAGGAAATATGAGTTATGAAATATGAATTATAAGTTTCTGTAGCTTATTATCAATTATAAATTATAAATTATAAATTTTTCATTGGAACATAAACTAATCATCATCACGGCGCCATCGGGGGCGGGCAAAACGTCTATTACTAAGTATCTATTAGAGAAATACCCTTTCTTGTCGTTTTCTATTTCGGCTACTACCAGAAAAAAACGTGGGCGAGAGGTGAACGGGGTAGATTATTACTATCTGGAACAAGACGATTTTAACCAGAAGATAACCCAAAACGAATTTATAGAATGGGAAATGGTGTATGAAGGATTGTATTATGGCACCCTGAAAACCGAGCTAGACCGTATTTGGAATGCAGGAAAAATACCCATGCTTGATATTGATGTAAAGGGGGCAATACATGTGCAGAAGCAGTTTCCTGCAAATTCATTGAGTCTTTTTATTGAGCCACCAAGTGTGGATGCGTTGAAAATTAGGTTGGCAAGCAGAGGTACTGAAACCGAAGAAAGCCTGCAGACTAGGGTAAACAAGGCTGCGTATGAATTATCGTTCAAACATCATTTTAATAAAGTAATCCTAAACGACGACTTGCAAAAAGCTTGTGAAGAAACCGAAAAAGTAATCAAGAATTTCTTGGGGTAAAAGATTGCCACAGATAAGACAGAAATAAAAAAGCCCTTGAATACAACATCCAAGGGCTTTTTTGTACACTATTTACAATCATTTAAGAGAATAAGTACTCAACATCTTCACGAGTAAGGCTCTTAACAAATCCTTCATCATCTGTTATAAGGTCTCTCGCTAGGGCAAGTTTTCTTTCTTGTAGTTTCAATATTTTATCT
This sequence comes from Chitinophagaceae bacterium, assembly GCA_025359725.1. Lineage (GTDB taxonomy): Bacteria > Bacteroidota > Bacteroidia > Chitinophagales > Chitinophagaceae > Parasediminibacterium. The sequence continues at coordinate 9,556 of JANYEX010000241.1, forward strand.
TCTACTGTGTCCTTACAAATCATCCTGTAAGCAAATACATTTTTCGTTTGACCAATACGGTGTGTACGGTCAATGGCTTGTTGTTCCACCGCCGGATTCCACCAAGGATCAACGATATAAACATAATCCGCAGCAGTAAGATTTAAACCCACGCCACCAGCTTTTAATGAAATAAGAAATACCCTACACTCATCATTATTCTGAAAATTCTGTATAGCTCGTTCTCTTTCTACAGCAGAAGTGCTACCATCAAAATACTCAAAAGGCACATGCAACTCACGCAATTTTTCTTTTATTAACGCTAACATTCCCAAAAATTGAGAGAACACCAATGCTTTGTGGTTACTAATGTTTTCAGTAATCTCTCTACCTAACTCTTCCAATTTAACGGAAACATTGGGATAGCGATCTGCCTCATTCATAATGTACGGACTATCACAAATCTGACGCAATTTCATCAGACCTTGTAAGATGGTCAATTGAGATTTGCCAACTCCAATTGTATCTACAACTCCTAATATTTTATCCCTGAAATCATTACGGAAGGCATCGTATATTCTTCTTTGGTCTGTGCCCATTTCGCAGAAGAGAACCATTTCTTGTTTTTCGGGCAAGTCTTTAGCTACCTGTTCTTTGGTTCTGCGTAATATGAAAGGGTATAAAATTCTACGTAAGTGCTCTTTCTGTACCTTCTCGCCAAACTTATCTATCGGCACAGCAAACTCTTGTTTAAAGAACTCCACACTACCCAACATACCTGGATTAAGGAAATTCATTTGCGCAAATATGTCGAAAGTATTGTTTTGCAAAGGCGTACCACTTAGGCAAAGACGGTTCTTTGCTCTAAGCAAGCATGCCGCTTTGGCAACCTTACTGCTTGGATTCTTTATCGCCTGACTTTCATCAAGTACTACGTAATCCAGATTAAGGTCAACAAATTGTTTTATATCGCTTCGCAATGTGCCATAAGTGGTAATAATTACGTCGATATGGTCTTGTTGCAAATTGTCCCTAAGTCTGCCACCACCGTGATGGATATAAAAAGTAAGTTCAGGGGTGAACTTGGTAATTTCATTTTGCCAGTTATACATCAAAGTAGTAGGACAAACAACCAATGCTTTCAGTGAACCAAGTTCTTGTCTTAGGTAAAGCATATAACTAAGGGCTTGAATGGTTTTACCCAAACCCATATCATCCGCAAGTATTCCACCCCATTGAACCTCACGCAAATAATTCAACCACCTAAAACCACTTTCTTGATAAGGACGTAAAATAGCTTTTAAGTGTGGCGGGGCATCAATTTCTTTAATTGCATAGTTCTCCTTGAGCTTATCATACTTTTCTTCTAATTCAAAGAAAAGTTCTTCTTCATTCCGCTCATTGTACAATTCCTCTATTACGCTGAAATGATATTTACTAAGCTTGATATTAGTGTTCTTTCCTTCGCCTACCCTAAACAAAAGCGAATATCGCCTTACCCATTCTTCAGGCAGAATGCCTAGAGAGCCATCCTGCAATTGTACAAACTGCTGTTTGCTGGTTAGTGCTTTCTTAATGTCCTCGACAGTTACTTTTTGGGTACCAAAAGATATTTCTACCTTGGCATCAAACCAATCTGTATTACTACTAATGAAAATTTTGGTAGAAGGTTTTGCCGTATTAAAGCGAAAATGCTTGAGGGTATCAAATCCATAAATGGTGATACTCATTTCCTTTACCGCATCTATAAATAAGAAAAACCAATTATCCTTTAACACATCAGCACCTTTTAGTGCAAGGGTATTTGTATTTTCAGGTTTAATAAAGTTAGAGTGAAGATTTTCTAATCTGCTGATAAAAGCTCTTTCAGCACCCATGTTACGTTGGATGACCAACAACTTTTCGGCAAAAGGCATGATAATCTTTTCCTTATCGCTATGCCCAATCTCATAACCTTTATAGCTGAATATTGGTTCGAGTACTAAATAATCCCCTTTTTCTTTTAGTAATAGTTTACAGTCTGGAAGCACATCCTTTATGTCTTCCTTTTCTAGGTTGCCAAAATTTACATTGTAGTTCTTGGTAAGCGGAAGAATGAAGTTCTGCAATTTATCAGCCCATTGAGCTTGTTTTATCACCATCTTACCCGAAGGCAAAAACTTATGAATAATAACTATGTCCTCTGTGCGAGCCCAAGTAAAGAATTGGTTGTGATATTGAAAAATCATCGGACTCACACACTCATTCTCACTAATATTCAGTTCTGCCAATGGAAGTTTTACAAAACACTCAACTGTATATTCGTTATCCTCATAATAAATAGTGAAATAAGGATTGATAAGGGTTGACGAAAACTCTGCTTCAAGCAAATTAGAACTTACAAAAGACTTTTCTATTGGTAAATAAAACAGGAAATTACTACCAGACAATTCATCAAAGAGCTTTTTATATTTTGGATGCAGGTATTCGTTGATAATATTTTGGGTATCCTCTGGCAAAGTATCAGGTTGCCCATCGATGGTGTTTAATTGTGTAATATTATCCCAAACTCCACTAAACGGCGAGTTGCGGTTGAGGTATTTGTTCACCTCAGCATTCATTAGCTTGCGCAACTGCTGCACCATAATCTTATCGTCCTCATTAAATACTTCTGTATTTATGTATTTATTCAGGTCTAACTTTTCAATTTTACCCGTGTACTTAGAGAAGTCATCATCAGTTTCAGCCTGAACTGCCTCGATAGTTACAAAAGGATATTGTACATCGTTGGTAACAACTACCAACCCCAGTTTGTAAGCCGCCTTGTGCATGGCAGGACCTTCAACCACGGCCACTTCCGAATCTTCGGGCGAATGTTGAACTGCTTTTGCTTCCACCTGCACAGCCTTAGGTTTGGGGTCTGCCGTACCTGCTGGAGCTAATACTTTCTGAATAGAACTATCCAATACCCGCAAAAAAGGTCTTCCTTCACTATAAGTAAATTCAAATTTTCCTTTCAAATCATCCGTTAGCGAATACCCATAAAGACTTAACAATTTATTCTTCACTGCATCCCAATTACGAATGCTATCAAAATAATTTGCCCCCTTAGCCTTTAATAATTGAAGGAAAACCACAGCTTTATGAATACACAGTGGATGCTTTGTATCGCTGTTACAGGTGCAGCTTGTATCAAAATTCCTTTCTTCGTTCTTTTGTATAACCAGTTTAAAAACTTCTTCGTTATACGTAACCTCTGCCACCACCCTTTCTTCTTTGGCACTGATTATTTTGGCTTTGTTGCCACCCGCCAAAAAAGACTCAGCCATAATCAACGTTTCTGGCGATGAAAGCATCCTAATTATTTTCAAATCTAGCTGCTTCATTTTTACGACCGTATGCTTTTGGTCGTACACCAGCTCCCTTTCGCCCAGCATGTTTCTATCCAACATATCCTGTAGGGTAAACAATGCACCAGCTTTATGCCTACAGATTTCGCTGAGGTTATACGGACATGTACAACGAAGTTTTAGTGTGGATGGGTCTTTGAAATGGGTGATATAAACTTTGTAATAGAGATGGTAATTGTCATCTTTCACCCGAAAATTGACGGAAGACATCAATTCGTCGTATTCCATCAAATCAACATAACCCGAGGAATGAATCTTTTTCCCACGACGGATTACTTCCTCGGAACCATTGTTATAGATGTGTTTTACGAGATAAGGTAGAGCCATGAGAAATTTTAAATTCAATTTTAGAACAACAAACTGTTGCTCGTGTTGCTGAAATTAGCAAACCGCAAATGTACAGCATAGTTTGGTCAGACAAAAAGTATTAACATGAACGGCTTTATTTTTTGGTAAACACTAATCAAAAATAATTAGTGTACAGTTTGATGCGTTAGTTTCAGGAAGTTTTCTTTTGGCTAAAAACTTATCTATTGATAAGATTTTAAACATAAGTAAAGGCAAAAGTCAATTTTTTATAAAGTAATAAAAGTTCGTAAGGTGTTTCGTAGCATCACAGCTAACGAACAGGGAGGGCTTGCTGTAGTTTGGGAATTTGAAATTCGTCAGCCGATAACCGAAGTTGATGATTGCAATATTGCTGATGTTTTTATTCTCTGCCAAATTTATAACGTCAAGCCCGAACTGATGCACAATAAAGTACAAATGTTGAGGCAGTATTCGTCAAGCCCCAATAATGCCAAACCCGTTGTTGTGTGCAGTTATTTTATTTCATCTTGATATTTTCCAGGCAAAATATATGTACCTGCAAGATGGTTTGAATATTTACTATCAAGGCAATCAAGATTTCGTGAAGCGAAATCATATTCTATCAACTCACATAATGTTTCTTTTCCATCGGATGGTGGTATGTTTTCAAATACTTTTATAGCTAAATCCTTGTCTGTGTAAGACCATTTATATTTTGCTCCATATAAGTCCTTTGAGTATGTACCAGTAACATCTTTTGCAAAAACGTTTATACTCCACATTTTTGTTATATTATCTGTTTGCATATTAATACTTTTTATTTTAATAAATACTATTGTAAGTTATTTTTTAATTAGTGAAACTTGGATTTCAGAGTTAATATCTCCTTCACTATTATCTTGCTGTTTATCTTTATTTTTTTCGTTTTGAATTACAGCAGAAAAGTCAACTAAGGCTTCAATATTACAACTTTTACAAATTTGTTCAGTATGCTCATTTTCGCTAAATAGTACTCCTTCTAACTTTAATACATTGGATTTTATTTGAGTCACTTTTTTCAAAGAACCAAAACTCCCAATATAAAAAAGAGCATATCTTCTTGGCATTTCATATCCATTATCAAAAACTAAATATGTTTTACAATAAGCACCGAAATCTGTCGCACCACTGGAACCCATTACAATAAGATTAACCTTGTAGTTTTCGACTTGGAAATTATATATCTTATCAATATCTATTGGGTTTATTTGTAAATCTTTTTGATTATTTATGTTCAAAGTCAAATCTGATTTAAGTTCCTTTTCAGCTTTTACGTTTTGTTCGCTACAGCCTGTAAGTATTACTAAAACAAATAGAGTTTTTATAAATCTTGTTATTATTATTTTCATTTGGTATAGCTTTATTTCAAAGATGTTATTTAGTGTACGCAAAACTGTTTGAGCATTTTTTACATCATTACTTAGTCAATACATAAATTTTTTTCGCAGAAATATCTTCATCGTGCATTACAATTTTTATATGCATTCCTTTTTTTAGACAAAAAGCATTTTTGCTGCTTGAACCTATGTCTACAGTAGTCTCAGAGTCATCGTGATATATATATCCAAAAATTGTAGATATTTTAT
>JANYEX010000114.1 GCA_025359725.1 Chitinophagaceae bacterium
TGGTCCTTCGATTACATCCAAAGGCTTGGCATATTTTACACGGGCTTCTTCGGTATCTGCATCTATATATTCAGTGATACCATTTACGAGCGCATGTTTTAATCTTTCCTCCACTGAATTGTCGCGCCATTTTTCATCCCTTTCCTGAACCTTTCCTTTTGCTTTTACCGTTTCGGCAAAGGCAATTAGTTTCTCAGTGGATTCATTGTTATCGTTGTTACGATTAAGGATTACGTCTTCGCAAAGTTCTTTTAAACTAGGCTCTATCTCATCATAAACAACCAACTGCCCAGCATTCACAATGCCCATATCCATCCCAGCCTTGATGGCATGATAAAGGAAGACCGAGTGCATGGTTTCGCGCACGTGTTCATTGCCACGAAAGGAGAACGACAGGTTACTTACGCCGCCGCTAATCTTTACCAAAGGATGCCTTTGCTTGATGATGCGAGTAGCTTCGATGAAGTCCACGCCATAATTATTGTGTTCTTCTAAGCCTGTAGCAATAGCAAATACATTAATATCGAAGATGATGTCCTGCGGATCAAAACCTACTTGTTCCGTTAGTATTTTATAAGCTCGTTCTGAAATTTCTACTTTACGTTGAAGGGTATCCGCCTGACCTTGTTCGTCAAAAGCCATTACCACAACGGCCGCACCAAATGCCCTACAGATAAAAGCTTGCTCTATAAACTTCGCCTCGCCCTCCTTCATAGAGATGGAGTTTACAATGCAACGTCCTTGAATACACTTTAGCCCTGCCACAATAATCTCGAACTTGGAGCTATCCACCATTACAGGAATCTTGGCAATGTCTGGTTCGCTTTGTAATAGATTGATGAAAGTGGTCATGGCGTTTACACCATCCAACAAGGCATCATCCATGTTCACATCAATAATCTGCGCCCCATTCTCCACTTGTTGGCGGGCAACAGAAAGAGCTTCTTCATATTGATTATTCAAGATAAGTCTGGCAAACTTCTTACTACCTGTAACGTTGGTACGCTCGCCAACATTGACAAAGTTTGTCTCCGGACGAACAATCAAAGGCTCTAATCCACTTAATCTCAAAAAAGGTTTTATCGTTGTACTCATTTTATATATTTAACCACAAGGAACACAAAGTTTTCACTAGGTTCACAATTTATTTACTTAACCACAAGGTTCACAAAGGTTTTCACAAAGGATACAAAGAAAGGTTGATTACTTTATAGATAGCCATTAATGACTCTTTTTACTCCGTCTTTAAATAAAAGAGAATTAAAGTTTATTAATAATCCCAGTTTGCATCCTGACAACTTTAGGTAAGTTACAATTTGTGCAAAATGTATATCGGTTAAAGATTCTACTGCCTTCAACTCAATGATTAACTTATGTTCCACCATTATATCCACCCTATATCCTATATCTAAGTTTATAGCTTCGTAAACTAATGGCAAGGCCTTTTGTCTTTCAAAAGCTACTCCATTTTTATACAACTCGTAGCATAAACATTCTTCGTAAGCACTTTCTAGTAATCCTGGACCTAACGCCTTATGTATTTTTAGTCCACATTCAAACACCACTTTTGCAATCTCATTTTCAGTCATTATTCAAGTTTTATGAAGGTACACTTGTCTTCTTATTTCCTTTGTGTTCCTTGTGTAAAATCCTTGTGACCTTAGTGGTTAGACCAACTCAGACTCCAGTACAGGCAATCTTCTTGGCTCAATCTTTCTTACGTGATCTGCGATATGCTTTATGTGATCCGGGGTAGTGCCGCAACATCCGCCTACAATATTTACCCAACCATTGTTTGCCCATTCTTCTATAAAATGTGCGGTTTCATGCGGTTGCTCATCATATTCCCCCATTGCATTTGGCAGGCCAGCATTAGGATAAGAAGAAGTATAACAAGCAGCAATGCCACTCAACTCTTCAATATGTCCACGCATTTCTTGCGCACCTAATGCACAGTTTAGTCCAATGCTTAATGGATTCGCATGTTTTACAGAAATGTAGAAAGCTTCCAATGTTTGTCCACTCAATGTTCTTCCACTAGCGTCTGTGATGGTGCCACTAATCATTATTGGCAATTCTTTCTTACCCCTAAAGAATTGTTTGATGGCATAGATAGCAGCCTTGGCATTCAAGGTATCGAAGATGGTTTCTACCAATAAAATATCAACCCCACCATCTACCAATCCTTTAATTTGTTCGGTATAGGTAGCTACCACTTCATCAAAGGTTACGGCACGGTAGCCTGGGTTATTTACATCGGGCGATAAACTCAATGTCTTGTTTAGTGGCCCAATGGCACCAGCCACAAACTTAGGCTTTGTATCTTCTGGGTGAAGGGTCTTATATTGTTTAATTGCGTTTCTGGCACACTGGGCAGAAGCAACATTCAGCTCATAAGCCAATGCCTGCATATCATAATCAGCTTGCGCTATAACAGTACTACTGAATGTATTTGTTTCAATTATGTCTGCACCAGCTTCTAGGTAAAGAAGATGAATACCCGTAATAATTTCAGGCTGGGTAATGCTCAACAAATCATTGTTTCCTTTCACATCACTATGCCAGTCCTTGAAACGTTTTCCTCTGTAATCTTCTTCTTCTAGCTTATGGCGTTGAATCATGGTACCCATTGCACCATCAATCACCAATATTCTTTTCTCTAATTCTTCGTGTATAAAACTCATAACAAAAACATTTTGTGTTATCGATTCTCATCAATAACGATACTAAATACCAACCTTGTTTTCTTGAACAGACGACTAACAATCCTGAGAGATAATGGGGAATGATATTCGTTTATTAGTTCAATATTTATTAGCAGGTTGAACAATAAACAAATCCGCCTGCTACGCAAAAGTAACAGGCGGATTCATTTTTACCAAAGATGCTTTGTTACTCGTACTTTGCTGTAACATTAATTTCTATGTTTTCGGCTATAGCCGTACCAATTTCACTTCCTTTTAAGCCGTAATCTTTTATCTTAATCTTAAAGGTACTCTTGGTGTTAACCTTACCTTTTTCAATAATAATTAACCCTGCTGCACTTTGTTTTTTGCTGATGCCTCTAATGGTCAAATCACCTATTACCATTACTGGATAAGCTCCATCCTTAGCAAAGTTTACGGTGGCAATATTGGTTATCGCGCCTTTAAACTCAGCTTTAGGAAACTTATCGCTTTGCATGTATTCATCGCCATTAAAGTGCTTTTGCATCAAATCGTTTTCAAAAACAAACCCTTTTATCAATAACCCAAACATCACTTGCCCTTTATCCGATAGCTTGCTTTCTGCCTGATTATTCGTAGCATCAAAGTCTTCGGTAGGAGCAGACGATATAAACTTTACCTGTGCAATCTTGGTAGAATATACCCTTTGAGCCTTAACAGAAAGGCTTACTACTACTGCCAATAAGCATAATAACAATTCTTTTTTCATTCTATTTTTTTTATTTTGTAACGATACCGTCATTAATAACCACATCGCTCAAGAAGCCTGTAACCACACCCTTAACTGTAATTGATGAGCCGCTCTTTACTTCTAATTGGTCAGTACCCCTAAGCGTAATGAACACATTAGAAAAGCTATCATCACTCTTTAAGCTAACCGTTGGCTTGCCAGTTTGGTCTTTTTTAGCTTCTAAAACTTCGCCAGTTATTTCGGCTACCTTGTTTAAATATTTAGCATTTGCCAATGATTCATTAGTCTGAAATTCTTTTACTATATCCTTTGCTGTAACCTTAATTGCCTGTTCGTTTGCTATATCCCTAACATGATGTGTGGGGCGGTAGAAAATAAAATAATAGACCCCAGCGATACTTAATAAACCAACCAAAAGGACCCCAATTATTAACTTCTTTTTCATTTTCTAGTATTTTAGTGTGCAAAAGTAGCTGTTTGTAACCATTTTAGTAACTCAGAAAACCAATAACACTACAGTATTGTTCGTCGATAGACTGCATTTTACTTATTTCATACCTATCAATCATTATACTTTTTAAATGTCTATCATTAATAAAATTTGCTTGTCAATATTTAATTTACACGCTATTATCACTCACTTACAGGCTATTTAAAGACAAAGACTATAGCTGGAGAGGTTTTTTCGTCTCCCGTTTGATGAGATTTGTCTCCCGTTTGATGAGATTTGTCTCCCATTTGATGAGATTTGTCTCCCATTTGATGAGATTTGTCTC
>JANYEX010000118.1 GCA_025359725.1 Chitinophagaceae bacterium
CCCCCTCACCCGCCTTTATAAATTGAATCTAAGGCACTCTGATTGTCTCAAACGCTTGGTTCTAGTTGATTGCTTTTCAACGCATTTTCACTGGGCTGGGCGCCCGCTTTTAGCGATAAAATAATATGTTTTATTTATAATTTATTTTCTGGTGCTAAATATATATACATATATATTTATGTCAACAATTAATGTTTCTGGATATAACGGTATAATAAATAATCTTACGGTTCTAGGGACATTAACTGCTGCTGGATACACACCGTCTGGTAATTTGTCAGTTGTAGGTAACCTAAGTGCAACGGGGACAACAACATCTACTGGGCTATTGACAGCCACTAACAATGCGGCGGTTGGTGGCAATTTAACAATTGCAGGTAATCTAAGTGCGACGGGTACAACGACATCTACTGGACTATTAACAGCCACTAACAATGCAGTGATTGGTGGTAATTTAACAATTGCAGGATCACTGCTAGCAATATCATTAGCTTCGAACACCTCTCAAGCATTAGTAGCGTCAACTGAAACGCCAATTAATTTTGGAAATATAATATCTAACACATTAACGACATGCACTTTAACGAATACAAATAGTCAATTTACTTATACAGGAACGCCAAATACACTTTGGTTAATAACAGCTAATTGTAGAACAGATAATTCACCTGCTACCAGTGGAAGTGCTTTAGCTCTTTGGGTCCGGAAAAATGGAGTTGGTCCGTATTATGGTGAAGTATATACATCGACTTATGGTAGTACGATATGCTCTCTTAATTGTACAACTATGGTTTCTATGTCAACAAATGACTACATAGAAATTCGGGTTTATCCATCATATGCTCTTACTATAGGAGTGAATAATACGTATAGTGTAAGCGCAGTAACGATTGCTCAAATATAATAAATAATAAAACAGATTAAGTAAGTGCTTTATTGTTTGTTTCAATAAATTCTAAGGTCATTGTTAATTGACCAGTTGGAACTGCCGCAATGTTAATTGCATTATCTAAGCGAAATTGCATATTAGGTTTGAAGCTCTTAATATCAATTATTGTTTCAGACATCAGGCCAGTACTTTGAATACCGACATAACAAGCGCCGATATAATCAGAATTTAAGTCGCACCATACTAAAAAAGTGCCATTATCTACTCCTAAACCAATATTGCAATATAATAATTGACGAATAACTAAATGAGTGGGTCTGAATCTAATTTTCTGTTGTACATTGACATCGAAAAACCCAGAGCCAATCGTCGCAAGGCTTTGATTGACAACTAATGTTATTCTATTTTTAACGTTCAAAAAATCTGCCATTTAATTGGTATATATATTAGTATATATATTATTACTATTTGTTAGTAATAATATGTATATATTTGTTTATTCTTTATGATACAACCATATATATTGCATCTGCTTTATTACTTTATTTAGGGCACGTTGGATTGATGATAGAGATGAGGGGGTGTAGTAGTAATATTTGCTTTGATCCGACCACCGCATGTACCAACCTTTCAAATCATGACCAATGTTTAAAGGCATCACTTAATTATATAATATTGGGGATGTTTTCTTTTTCATTGAAATTAGTCATTAGTTTTGACAGTTCAGCTTGGATTATTATGGTTACTTCCTTTTGTATGATTGGAACAATAGCAGTTTTTAATTGAGTTAGTAGTTTTTCATTTTCCTCATCTATATTGATAAGACATGATGAAAAGCATTTAGACTTACAGCAAGTTGAGCCCATTTATATATATAAGTCATATATAATATTTTTACATTATCGTGCATGGGAAGTTCGCTTTGCTCTTCGAGCACCATGTAGTAGAACATCTAATCTAGTGCCTAAATCACTGACTGTATCTACAATTCTGCGGGCAAATGGGCTGTCTTTCAATATTTCTACCACATTCTGGTTTATAAAATTGGATAGGCTGTTAGTCAACATGCCATTATTAGAGAGCATAGAGGAGACAAACATTTGACAATTATTACTTGTTCCTGAGTAGTTCCAAAAGTTTGCATTTCCATTTGATCCGTTTTGTAAGAACTCACTTAATGTCATGTTTGGCCGAACGGTTACTGAGGCTTCCTCACTATTTGGTACAACATGAGGACCAGATACCATTACTGTTTGGTTTCGTTCTATTTTGAATTGAAATCCATCACTCAATGTTACGATCATGTACAAATGGTATAAATCAGAGTAGCCCAGCTTTTGCATATTTTCGCGTACTTGACCACCTGAGGCTAAATTAAGAACATGGGTGATAGCGTTCAGAATAGGGCTTCTAGCCACTTGAATGTCGGTGACTTGTTTGTTACCATGTTTTTCGATGAGTGCGCGTACGCTAGGTGGTGCGTTTACTCTTTTTGTGATGGCGGTGGATACACGGCTAACAGCTTCCTTGCCTGTATCGTATACTTTTTTGGCGAATGATTTTATGTATTGCCAAGGACCATAACCCACTTGTTTTTTAAACTTTTCAATATCCTTTTCACCATTGAGTGCATCATTCCATCCGCTTGCATCTTGATAATGTTTCCCATTCAGCATGTCTACGCAGAATTTAACGCAGAAGAAGCCGCAATTCGAGCTCTTATCACTTTGTTGTTTGATTCGATTTTCTTTATACTTCAAGTACGCATTAGCATCTAACATAGATGAAATAGCTTTGATTCCGCGTAGTATTGTTTGATCAGCAGGGCTAGCGAAGCTATCGTAAAAGTCAATTTCCTTTCGGTTTTTAGCATCAAAATAGACGCTTTGCCAATGAGTTC
>JANYEX010000329.1 GCA_025359725.1 Chitinophagaceae bacterium
TACCATCATTGTTTACTGTAGCCGTTCCGTTGCTAGGGTTACTACTTATGATAACAGTATTGTTTCCGCCTTTGGCACTATCATTTCCTTTTACGTTAAATGTAATAGGAGTATTCTTCAATGTAGTATCCCTATCTGGCACGCCCACTGGTTCAACCAATACCGTAACCGTAATAGGCTGCGATACTGCCCTTGCCGCATTAGTTAATGTGTAGGTGTAAGTATCTTTTCCAGTAAAGTTATTATTTGGGATATAAGTAACCGTTTCATCCGTATTTAACACCACCATTCCATTGCTAGGATTAGCGGCAATCTTTACTGTATCATTACTATTACTGCTTCCATCATTTGCTATTACGTTAGTAGTCACTGGGTTATTGATGGGCGTACTATCCAAATCGTTTTCACCAATGGGTGCAGATACAATAAACGCTGTAGGAATGGCAGCATGATTATTTGTTGTATCAGGGTCTAATTCTTTTGCTGATACCGATGCCATGTTGTTCAGCACTGTCCCGCTAGCAAGGGTCGTATTAAAGGTTAAGGTATCTGATTGGTTGGGCGCAAGGCTAGCTATCTTCCAGATGAGTGCTTTTGTGGCGTTATTATAAGTTGCCACCCCAATAGATGCTACTGAATTAGTAACATTGCCTAGGTTAGTAGCTAATGTATCCTTCGCAATTAGGTTAGTGGCGGTATCTGGACCATTGTTACTTATTACAATAGAGAAATTTATCTTCTGACCCAGCCTAAGCGTTCCTGTAGTATTCAATACTTTATTTATGTACACATCTGCCTCTTTGGGCGCAGGCACAACGGTTATGTAAACGGGAATGGGCGCAGACTGCACACTGTCTGGCGTTGTAAGCGTATAGTAGCAGGTATCCTTGCCTATAAAACTAGTGTTGGGTGTGTAAGTAATAGTTCCATCTGTATTGACAGAGACAAATCCATTGTTTGGCTGCGCACTGATAAGCACTGAATCGTTAATACCTTTTGCACTATCGTTTGCTTTTACATTGATGCTTGTTGGGTTGTTGATAGTAGTCGTATCTCTATCCAATACCCCAACTGGTTTTACGAGTATCGTTACCACTATTGGGTGTAAAACCTTACCAGTAGAATCTGTCAGCGTATAGATATAAGTGTCCTTACCTGTAAATCCATTGTTTGGGGTATAGGTTACGGTTCCGTTCTGGTTTACTGTTGTTGCTCCAAAATTAGCGTTAGTAGCAATCTTTACTGTGTCGTTTGCCGCAGCCACACCATCGTTTGCTTTTACGTAAGTAGTAACTGAGTGATTAATTAAGGTACTGTCCAAATCGTTAACGCCTAGTGGAACAACCTTCACTATAGCTGTTATGGGTGCAGAAGTAATACCATCCTGTGTGTTCAACGTGTATTTAAAGGAATCGATACCTATAAAGTTGTTGTTGGGGGTGTAAGTAACTGTGCCGTCCGCATTTAGTTGTACAGAACCACTATCCGGACTAGAAACAATATTTATATAGTTGTTTACTTCTGCTGAGCCATCGTTTGCCTTTATATTATAGATAAGTGGAGTGTTGATTGGCGTACTATCTACATCATTAACCCCTACAGGCTTTACAAAAACAGTAACATTTATCGGCACAGATACCAACCCTGCTGGCGTTGTAAGCGTGTAGGTATAATTATCTACTCCCGTAAAAAGTTTATTGGGAGTATAAGTAACTGTACCATCTGCATTAACTGTTGCAGTGCCAGAAGTGGGCTGATTAGCAATGGTTACAGTAGCATAATATGCATCTATTGTATCGTTATTCTTTACGGTAGTGATTACCGGAGTACCTATGAGTGTACTATCCAAATCGTCTGCGCCAGCAGGCAGACTTATATTACCAAAGGTGATATCATTCAGCTTATAATCTTCTGTTTCCCCATCCAAGGCAATACCTGTGCTGCGCTCATCGATGCTTGCAGTAGCAGGATTATCAACTAGTTTGGTAGTAGTAATCCTGAATCTTGCATAAGTAGGACCTTGTTTTAATAATTTACCAAATTTACCATAATCAAACACTAGCTTGATGGGTGTGGCAGAGTCGCCAACGGGCACAGTGGCAGAGGTAAACTCATTTTGCGAGAACTGTCCATTACCATCAAAGTCAACCCAGGCGTAGATAGTAGCAGGGGTAGCCTGTTGGTTGGTGGCGGTTACGGTAAAGTATAAATTATTGGCATTATTTACATATATCCCAGGTTGTGAAGATAGGTTAAAGCCATCCTCGTCATTGTTTTGGGTAACATTATCTATCGTTGCGCTTGCACTACTTGGCGGGTTACCATCTGCGTCGGTGTTGTTACGCCCCATGTATAAGTTAGAGTAGGGAGTAATAGTAATCTTAGGCATATTGATAGCAGTATAAACGTTATCTACTAGGGTAGGAGGGTTGTTATACGCCACATTAGCCATATAGCTGCCTGCATTGCCAAAGGTAGAGGGGGCATCACCAAAATCGAAGGGAGCCACTAACCCAATTGCCACAGCCGTGTAGCCCCGCCCCTGTGTCTGCACATTTACAAGGCTCTTAGCGTTTTTAGCAAACATCACTGCCTGCATAAAGTTGTCATTATCCCAAGGAAGCACATTAGCCTGAAAATTCTTGCCTTTATTGCTTATCGTAATCTGGTAATCTTGCGGTCTTTGGCTATAGTTTTCTTTTCTCAAATCCAATAGTTGCCATTTAGCATTGGCATCCAGCGCAGTGGCTTTAATATATTCAGAAATATTATGGGCAGAATCGGTAGCCATAGATTCTGCATCGCCAACTACAAGCCCGGGATAAGCAATACTTTTCCAACTGCCATTTATAAGCATTTGTAAATCAACACTAATATCAAATTTAATATTAGCAGCATACACAGAATCCTTCAATCCTGCCCCCTTAATACCGGGGTAAAGCAGGTTGAGCCCATCCGAGTAATAGTCGCCTGTTGTATAAGGCCTGAGCGCGCTATTAGGGGTGATGGGGTTAATATTACTTACGGTGGCAATAACCTTTACGCCAGGGGTAAACTCCCAAGTGTAAACACCAGCCGTAACGATGGTACTATCCGAGTTTGGGGGCTGATTAGTTAGTCCATTCGTCCAGGTAAGCCAGAAAACGGAATGTTGCAGCGAACCCCTACCAGTACCATCAGCATAGTTTTGGGCATTTACTTTAGCCGAGGCAATACATAAAACCAAAACAACCAATAGGTGACGTATGATAAAGCCAAAAACAGTATATCTATTCTTCATCCAAAGATTTTTATTGAATATCGTAATTCAATGATACTAAAAAGCTTTGTAAAAATAGGCATCAATTGATTAGAAAACGCTTTAGCCAATAAAAACAAGTAGTTATTATATTCAAGAAGGCTTTGGGATAGATAATTTTAGTTCAGGATAGACAATAAACAGCGGGGGAAGTTATGAGTTAGTAGCAAGTGTATTGTTTGCAAGATGTTCTGTTGCAATGTACAGACGGATTATTATCCGTCTTAGGCGGCAGGCCTCTCTGCCACCGCACCTATCCTCACGTATGTATCTACTACAATCAAATAGCTTTTATAAGAAAGGAGACTAAAATACGGATAGCTATCTTAGCGAAGCCACACGTAGGAACACGGTAGCCATGTTAAATTTTAGCGATTGACAGCTGGGCGTATTCCAGTTACAAACTGGTTTAACTAGAAGACACAAGACATCCCTACGGAAGTCTTGTGCCAGTATGATATTATCCTTACCAAATGTTCCCTTTCTGAAAATACTATCCCATTATCGAATATTATAAGTGTAGTATTGTGCAACGATGTTTCTCTTATGAGGCCTAATAGCCTTTCAAACCACTGATTAAATGATATGTATGAAAAGAATGATTGTTGCTTTAACAATACTATACCGAATTAACCTAATTGCAATCATTAAAACGTCTAAATCACTCATTCACTCACTCTTATTCATCAAAATACAGCTGCACTTGCTTTAGCTGCGGTGTTTTGGAAGTCTTCAATATGTTTACCCTAAACTCTTGCGCCTTTACAGGTTTAAACGATTTAAAAAACCCTGCACCGATGGAATTGTCCTCAAAGATTGTTTTCCATTCTTCACCATCTTTATATTCAAACTTAAAGTCTTTCACAAACTTATCAAACGTGCCTGCTTCGGTAATAGTAAGGCTGCCAATACTTGTTGGCTTACCCAAATCTATTGCCAGCCAACCCGTTTTCTCTTCTTCTTTTGCTATCCAACCCTTTCTTCCGTTAGCATCAAAAGCAAGAGATGGCATTGTAGATTGTGAAGAAGCAGTAGCTGATGATGCCTTACCAATAGAAGGAATTGGATCTGCAATGGTAACTTTTGGTGCACCTTCAATTTGTACTGCTAACACCGTTGCCACCGTATCTATTGCTTTTTTCGGCAGTTTGAACTCTATGTAATTACCCACTTTTGCAAAAGTTACCTTTGTCTTTGCTTGTGCAATAAGCGTTGCTATAACAACCTTATTATCCATCGGCACACGGATAATACCATCTACAGGCCATTTGAAAATATGGAAGTACAAGGTATTTTCTTTGCGAGTGCAACGACCAAACTTTAAGTAGTTAAACGGACTTGGCGTAGTGCCATAAATTGCTTGTCCGTTAACCTTTAGCCATGCACCAACAGTTTTTAATCTTTCTACAGATGCATCAGGGATTAAACCTTCATTTGTTGGTCCTACATTCAGCAAATAATTACCTCCCTTAGAGGCTATGTCTATCAAATTTTGAAGGATTACTGTACTGCTTTTCCAGTTGCTGTCATAACTCTTAAAACCCCAAGTATCGTTCATGGTCATACACGATTCCCAGTTTTTGCCAGGGTAACCTGTAGGAGGAATGTATTGTTCTGGTGTTTCTAAATCGCCCTTTACACCACCACCCAAACGATTGTTATAAATAAGATCTGGGTATTGTTTTAATACCGCTAATATTGAATCGGCAAATTCTTTTGTCATTCCAGTAGGGGTATCAAACCACAAAACCGTAGGATGATATTTTGATAATATTTCTTTTAACTGAGGAATACATTTTGTAAAAATATATTCTCTCATGCTACCATTTTGTGCACTATCCCAATGTCCACCAATGGCTGGTGCACCGGGTGCTGTCCAGTCTTGCGCTTGCGAATAATACAACCCAAACTTCATGTTGTACTTTTTGCACGCATCAGCCAATTCTTGCACGGCATCTCTTTTAAAAGGCGTAGCATCTACAATATTAAACGGATGTTCGGACTTAAACATCGCAAAACCATCGTGGTGTTTGCTGGTAAGCACCATGTATTTCATGCCTGCTTGTTTTGCCAGCTTTACCCATTCCTCCGCATTATATTTAACAGGGTTAAATTGCGATGCGTATTGCTTGTAGACAGCAACAGGGATTTTCCCTCTGTTCATAATCCACTCACCGATTCCTGGCACTTTCTTGCCATTATACATACCCGCAGGAACTGAATATAGCCCCCAGTGGATAAACATCCCAAACCTAGCTTCTTTCCACCACGCCATTTTGGGGTCATTGTACATTGACGTTTCCGACTTACGTTCTGTGTCCAGAACAACAGTTTGTGCATAAGAATTAGCTTGAGTAAACAGAAGTAGTAGCGCAATCGTTGCTACTTGAAGCATTTTTTTCATATATTAATTAGTTATCTCGTCAATAGACAATATTAATAATAATTGGTTTAATGACACTTATATTTTTATAATTGAGTACAATTTTTAGAGCGGTTTTTAAAATAAAAGTCCTTGATGATTACTCTCAAAGGACTTTTATTTTTTTTGTCAATCGTTAGGAACGGTAATCGCAAGTAAGCTACCAAACTAGCGTCTTTCGTTCCTCCCGTTCCTTCCAATTTCTTCGTTTCTCTATCCTAACTAAGCACTCACAATTCATAACTCATATTTCATATTTCATAACTCATATTTAAAGAAATGAAACCTACTATTACCATCGAGTATTGCCCCAAATGCAATTGGTTATTAAGAGCGGCTTATATGGCTCAAGAAATATTAACCACTTTTGGCGAAGACCTAAAATGTGTTTCGCTGCAACCTAGTGAATACAGCGGTAGATATACCATATACATAGACGATAAAAAGGTGTTTGACCGAAAAGAAGCTGGCGGCTTTGTAGAGATAAAGAGCCTGAAACAACTAATAAGGGATGTTGTAAATCCTGACAAAAATCTAGGACATTCGGATAAGAAATAGGGTACTGGGTTTAGTTGTAAGGGTTTTTACAAAACAAATAAGCCCCCAAACAGTATCGTTCGGGGGCTTATCATTCATCATTCACTACTCACCACTACACGGTAATCTTCACCACATCGCTTTCCAAACCAATCTGCACATCGCC
>JANYEX010000008.1 GCA_025359725.1 Chitinophagaceae bacterium
ATTGGTTCTGGTCACCACCATGCAGATATAGGCATGTTCTATTTCTCTGGTTTGGGTGTAAACTGGATCACCGAATCACCTTCTCCCAAGGCTTATTCGGGTCGTTATCATAATGAAGTTATCATTGATGGAAAAGCAGAATCGGAAGGACCTGCTGCAGGAGGTGATTATATAGGAGCTAACCTTCAACCGATGGGTGCCATTAGTTCTGAAAATATGACTTATTCTTACACTTATCAATGGTGTACTCAAGTATCTAAATGGGGCGAAGGATTCAATACCATAGATTCCTCCGTTGCCAAGGATGGTTGGGAATTAGAGACACGTCCAGACAACTTCAAGTATTTTGTAGGTACCACTCATTACAAAATGAGGTATTGGTGGCCTTCGTACAATTTTTCTAATTATATGCCTAACCTACGCGCTTTATGGAATCCAGTAGAATATGTGTATCGTTCTGCTGGCCTGATTAAGGGCACACACCCATATTCAATCATTGTGGATGATGCCAAGAAAGACGCCAACCAACACTTGTATCAATGGACAGCAATGACTGCAAAAGGTGTTTGGAAAGCAGATTACAACAATGTGCCAAAGGGGGGAGTGGTCTTGGGATATGATGATAAATTGGTGAAACTTTGGGAAAAAGGAACAGATGTAGCACCTCTTTCTCCAAGTAAAGGAGACCCGTTATTACTGGTTTACAGCATTGCAACACCGAGTGAAGACAACAATCTGTTGATAGAAGATGTGAAGGAGGTCAGCAAAGAGAATGGAATAAAATTTTCGAATTTTGCACAAAGCATTGGTTCATACAACCGCTTGGCAATTAGTAGAAATACTGTAACTGCCAACTTTAAGGTACTCCTGATTCCTTTTAGGTATGGCGAAGCGTTGCCAACCATCACCACTGAAGGAATGCATACAACCATCTTTTGGAAGGATGGGCAAAAAGATGTGCTAGACTTTGCGGTTGATGCCACTAACCGTACAAAAGTGGTGGTGAAAAGAGATGGCAAAGAAGTAATTGAGAGTAAATAGTTTGTAAATAACCTAGTTTATTTTAGAAGCATTGGCAAACGGTTATGTTTTGCTAATGCTTTTTTTACTCACATTATGTAGCTACATTAACATTAACCAAATTTACCACACTGGCATAGTAGGTAAATAGTGTTTTATGTTAGTTTAAACAAGAGAACATAGAAAGAAGTTTTTTACCCTTCTTCATGCTATTTGTCATCCTCAAAGTGAAACGTTTCCTTTCTTACTAGTCTTTTTCTATGTTCCTACATGTTGAAACCCAAATACCTATTGCACCAACTTATCCAAAGCCATCTTTAACTGTCCTTCGGGTAGTTGATAGTCGTAGAATACACGGAAATGGGTAGCGTTGTTTATCATGAGGCTCACGGGAATGGTGCCTTCCCAACGCTTATCTACCTTGGGACAAAAGAAATTAGGGTCAGACTCATCTAACCACACAATCTGTGAGTTGATGTCATGCTTCTTGGCAAATGCGGCGATGCTTTTGGGGTAATCATCAGCATAATCCAGACTTACCAGTAAAAGCTTCACCTTTTTGTCTTTGTAATTAGGTACTGTCTTCTCAAACCACGGAAGCTCTTGCACGCAAGGCCTACACCAAGTGGCAAAGAAGTTGATAACGATAGGGACAGAGGATGTGTCGGCAATATGCAGTACATCTGCAATCTTTACTTTCTTTATTGGCTGCGCAACCACAAAACCAAATAGTAGAAATAATGTAGCAGCTAGTGTGAGTATTTTTTTCATTGTATATATTATTGTATAAATCTACGAGCTATTAAGGGATGGTTTATGTTAATCGTTAGTAAAAGTTTGCAGGGACGTATAATTATGCGTCTTATTACTGGAAAAGACGCATAGTAATGCGTCTTTATAGCTATTCACCTTCCTCCTCCAAACCCCATTCTGCTTTTAACGTTGCCATCCTTTCTGCTGGCATGCCCGATTGCTCAAAATGCCCTGCCTGCTTCTTCTGACGGTAAGCTTCGTAAATACTTACAGCACACGCAACAGATATATTCAGGCTTTGCACCATCCCCATCTGTGGAATGATAAAATTGCCATCTGCCAACGCCCTTGCTTTTTCGCTTACACCTTCCTGCTCGTTGCCAAAAACCAATGCCACATGCTCTTTAAAATCTATATCGTAAAGGTCAACCGCATCCGATGATAAATGGGTGGTTAGTATCACCGAAAAGTTTTTGCGTAGTACCTCAAAACATTCTTCTACCGTAGAAAACTGATTCACAGTAACCCATTTGGCAGCACCACGTCCACTTCTATACCCAAACTTTTTCACTACAGGTCGCCCCGTATTAATTACATAAATATCTTGTATCCCCACAGCATCAGCCGTGCGCATCACCGCCGTTATATTGCGTGGATCCTCTACATCCTCCAAAACAATGGTTAGGTTCGTCTGTCTTTTATTCAGTACAGTTTCAATTTTATTTTTTCGTTCTTCTGTCATTGTTTATTTTTGGTTTACCGTTAACAGATTACAGTCAAGCGCCCTCGGTTCACGGTATTTTCTTTTATAAAAACGTAGGTGTAACACCTAACCCTGCCTTACCTTGAATGGTTACTGCGCCATCAGCAAATAGTAAACCCGAAGCTAAATCCTGCGTTTGCAACAACGGGCCATCCATGTCAACGTAATCTAACTGCGGTAGGAAGTTCGCAATTGCAGCTGAGCCAATGCTTGTTTCGTTCATGCAGCCCATCATCACTTTCAGGTTCAGTTCGCGCGCTTTGGCTATCATTCTGATAGCGGGTGTAATGCCACTGCACTTGGTAAGCTTAATATTTATTCCGTGAAAATAGCCCAAACACTTTTCTAAGTCATGTTCAAATACACAACTCTCATCTGCAAAAAGCGGCAGGGGCGATGCGTTATAGAGTATTTTCATCCCTTCCCAATCATCCTTTGCCAATGGTTGTTCTACTAATTCTACCCCTAGTTCCTTCAATATCGGTATCTTTTGCAAAGCCTCTTCTACCGTCCATCCTGCGTTTGCATCAACCCTAAAAATGGCATCTGTGTGCTTGCGCAACTCCGTAATAATGGCAATATCATTTGGCGTACCCACTTTTACTTTATAGATAGGCCATGGATGAGCAAGCATCTTTGCTGTCATAGCAGCAATAGTATCTAGCCCAATTGTATAGTCGGTAAGGGGCGTTTGTTGCCATTTCGTTTCCCATAGTTCGTACAGCAACTTACCCCTCATCTGTCCAAAAAGATCCCAGCACGCCATATCGAGGGCAGAGACAAGGAAGGGATTGTGGGGGATGAGATGATGGAGGTAGTGCCAATAACGCGCAGGGTCCGTGAGGGCAAACTTCTCAATAAGCTTGTGCTTCTTTTCTATGTCAGCCACCATATCTTCCACCGTAATATTATAGTAACTGATGGCAGGAGCTTCGCCAAAGCCCACATAATTGCCCAATTGCAGAGCCACCACCAAGGTAGGCTGGTGCGTTTTGGTACGTCCGTTCGAGATGGTAAATGGATACTGAAAGGGTAGTTCCTTTTTCCAATAGTAAAGTGTCATGTCCGCAAAATTAGTTGTAAGACGACAGTTGGCAGCACAAGTTTGGGTTTTAAATTTAGGTCATCCTAACCTCTGTGTGAAGAATCTTAACCACAAGGTACACAAGGAATAATATATACAGTGCACACAAGCATACTGAGTATGACCTATCTGAGAATATATCAGCTTCCCGCATAGCTTTTTGTTCCTTAAGTGAAACGCAATGCCTCAATAATATTATGGGCATCTCTAAAAACTACTTATCTCATCCTATGCAAGAGTAACTGGGAATACTTAACAATTGCTGTCTTTTTGGTTCTTGCTTACAAATATGCAATAGCCCGAGAATACTAAGGGACTATTAGTTACTCCTTTAAAGTTTTCTCCTCAAACGTTTCGTTATCTAACGCAGAATCAATTTTTTTTTCCATTCAAACACATTTCATCACTACAAAATCAATTTGCATTGCGGCAAAATGAAACAGCAGATTGTAGTTGCGGTCTGATGTGTATTTTCACAGTGGTATTGTAATGGTAAACTTGGTGCATATTATTTTTATTTGTGGTGAAACAAAAATGATCAACCTTCTTGCCTTCCAGCCTTTGTGGCTTCCTTCTAGCTACGCCTTGACTCCGCCAAAAGGGCTAGAAGACTACAGCTATAACGTTTTGAAAATAAACAATTTAGGTAATGATGTAGTTAAGAATGTCCAGAATAATTAATATGAAAATATTAATGTGAATATTTTAAAATGCTTGAAAAAAAACTTTTTAAAGAGGTCTTTTAGTATTTAGTATTAGAATGAGTAATTTTTTAAATAGAATTGAATAGTTTTTTGATACATTTTGGCTAGAGAAAAAAAAAAATTAGATTATTGATTGTTTGTCACTCTAGTGTCATATTTTTGCAGCCCGAAAGGATATATTTCTACATTAGAAACAACAGACTGTGAATATGGCATTTCTTAAAAGTTTCTCGATACCGTCCCTGATTTTGTCGATAGTTTTATTGACGGTTTCTTTTTTAACTAAGGTTTCTGCTCAAGATGGTAAATCTTTATTCTCCCAAAATTGTGCTTCTTGTCACGCCATCAATAAGAAATTGGTAGGTCCGGCACTTGCTGGCGTTGAAGACCGTTGGACTGATAAAACCAAACTACACGCTTGGA
>JANYEX010000038.1 GCA_025359725.1 Chitinophagaceae bacterium
ATGGCCATGTCATCAGCTTTGTGCCGAGCCAGCCGAGCCAGAAGCATCATGTATTACTATTACATTCAGAAAGATAGTGTCTTTTGTTGTGGCAAGCGATGGGCTTTTGTAATATAGTTTGTTCAGGTTTATGTCGCTGATGCTGTTGTCGGCAGTATAAATACTAGTAGTGCCTAAGTATCCAAACTTGGCAGTTTTGTAATATAGTGTATTTACTTTCTTATAGCCAGAAACATTGGTAAATCTTGTGTTGGCATAACACCCCGCACAAACACTATCCATGATAGACCTTCGCATTGAATCGGAAGCTAGGGTATTTGGGTTTCCACTAAACTTCTCGAAGGCAACAATATCTGGGGCATTTTGGTAGCTTAATATTGTCCTTAAATAGCTCGGTTTTAATGGAGACCCTTCTAGAGGGCATCCACTTGTTGAAGCATATCCAAAATTATTTATGTTGTATGTAAATACTGAAACTGTATCTGTAAAGGGTTGTTGTGCTGTAGATAAATTGATGCAAAGTATAGGCATCATCAATAGAAGGATAATATATTTCATGTTGTTAATCAATTGGCGAATATATGGGAAAGCTAAACGGGGTTTGATTTCATCGACAAAAGATAATATTCAGTTAACAAAGGAGGTTCGTATTTTAATCACTCATCTATAAACAGTAGAGAGTAATACTTTTTAAAAGAGGTGATGTGGATAATAAATACTTGCCAATATATTCATTACACAACTATTTAAACAATTTAGCAATCTAAAGGTCATACCCTGAGTTTTTAATTTAAGCGCATGAAATACACTTTCTTCTTTGTCTCTCTTTTGTTGAGTTTATTAGGTAATACACAAACTACTTTTTACGTAAGTCCTACAGGAAAAGACGGTAACGTTGGCACTAAGGCTAAATCTTTTGCCACAATTGCTAAGGCTAGGGATGAACTGCGTAAACTGGGTGATAAAAAGCAAGGTGCAACTGTTATTCTGAGAGGGGGAACCTACAACTTCACAGAGCCTTTCGAATTGGCAGAACAGGATGGTGGAAGCAAGGAAAACCCCGTTACGTATAAGGCGGCAGACAATGAGCAAGTAATATTTACTGGTGGATTAACAATTCCATCCGCTAGCTTTAAACCTATAAATGACCCCGCAACACTAGCTAGGATAGCACCCAATTTGCAAGACAAAATAGTTTGTCTGGATCTGAATAAACTACAGTTAAATCATACTAAAATACTACCAGATTTGTTTGATGATGATGGTGGAATGCTTGGTTTATACATTAATGGCGATAGAATGCCGCTCTCTCGCTACCCTAACAAGGGCTATATGGCAATGAAAAAGGTAATAATTAATGGTGGCGGACAAGAAGCTAAAACCGATGATTGGGCAAATTATTATGGAACAGGTAATAAGGAAAAACGCCCACCCCGTCCTGGTGTGTTTGAGTATAGGGACAATAGGGCTGCCAGATGGATTAATCAATTGGACAGAGGGGTTTGGATAAAAGGATATTGGCGTATCCCGTGGCAAAACGAGTGTGTACGGGTGGCTGCAATAGATACTGCTGCGCATACTATTACCCTAAAGAAGCCTGTTCCGGGCGGCATTGGTAATAAATATACTAGACCACAGGGTAACGGTAGAGAGCAATATTGGTTATTGAATCTGTTGGAAGAAATAGATGCCCCAGGAGAGTGGGCAATAGACTATAAGGATAATAAACTGTACCTCTATCCCCCCAAAGAGTTAAAGGATTGTAAGGTTACTATTGGGGATAGTAAAGGGGCTGTGATGACTTTAAACAATGCCTCTTATATAGCCATTAAGGGGATAACCATTGAGCAAAGCGTAAACGAAGGGATTACTATTACAGGTGGCAGTAATGACCTTATCGCTGGTTGTACTGTAAGAAATGTAAACAAATACGCCATCAAGATAGATGGTGGCAGCAACCATACCGTGCAAAGCTGCGACTTATATAACTTAGGACAAGGGGGAGTTTGGTTAGCTGGTGGCAACGAATTGGTAGAACCGCACATTCCCGCAGGGCATAAGGTTATCAATAACCATATCTATAATTTTAGTCAGTTAGTACACATCTACACACCCGCTGTAAATGCAGGCTTTAGTGGTGGGGGAGCGGGCGGTCACCACACCTGTGTGGGCAATTATGTAGCCCATAACCTAATACACGATACCCCACATGGCGGCATTATTTATGGCAGTTGGGATAATGTGTTTGAATACAACGAGATATTCAGAATGTGTACCGTATCCAACGATCTTGGGGCTTTTTATAGTTACGATTTATATACCCGTTCGGGGAATAATACCTTCGCTTACAACTTTATTCATAATAGCAATGATGGGGATGGTATTTATTTTGACCATGACCACTACAATATGCACGTTTATGGAAATATATTGGCGCTGAATAGTTATGGTGGCAAACGTGGCACAGGCTTTCTGTTTAAACACGGGTCTATGCCCAAAACTGCTTACGGGTTAGACTGTTACAATAACATTGCCATCAACTGTGGGGTAGGTTTCGAGTTTGTAACCAGCGAATCGGCAACTAACAATTGGAAGGATAACTTTACAGTAAACTGCCGTACACCGTTTGAATATAAGTATGTTGCTGCCGACGGTAAGGAGATAAACAAAGACTCTTCGGTTGCTAATGGTAGTAATATAACTTACGTGTCGGACCCAGGCTTTGAGGATATGGCTAACATGAACTTTAGGCTAAAGCCTGATGCTAAGGTATTTAAAGATTTACCCAACTTTAAGCCCATACCATTAGATAAAATAGGGTTATACATTGATGAATATAGAAAGCACTTACCTACTGATAAAGAAATTAATAGGTTTAGTAATGGCGATGGTTCTATGTCCTTAAACCAAGCGGTGCTAGATAGAGGGAACTAGTCGCTTTCGTTTAGTCAAGGATGCTTTTTAGTTTTATCAATACAACTTTATAAGCTAATAAGACATCTTTTAAATCTGCATAACGTCACTCTATTTATAAAATAATCTTCTATAAATCTGCATAAAATAGATTTATGCAGATTTTTAGGGTCGCATAACAATAAATACGGAACTTTATGCAGATTTAAAAGGTGTCGTAATAACTAATACTGTGTTTATTTATACTTATTAGGGTCGCTTATTAACTAAATAAACATTTAATGCACCTTTCAGGAAGGGTTTAATTGCCTTAGAATAGTATTCAGTAATAAATTCCTAATCACAATACGCTGTTAAACGTCTGTTTTTACAGGGCAACCAAATTTTAAATAGATTCACTTTACAAAGTTGTCAATATAGGCAGCAATAAATTACAAACTATGCGTGTATTCAACATCCCCATAACCCCTTCTAAATTTGATACTTATCAAAAGAAAGTTGTACCCATTATTGTTGCTAAACAAGCCGAGTATAATATCCTTTTGCAAGCCGTTGATGATTTGCAAGTAATGAAAACAAAGTGGGACAGGTTGGTTAGTATTTGTGAAATAGACGGTACTAAAGGTGTGGGTGCTACTGAAAATAGGAACAAGTATCAACCAATTTATAACGAAGCCTTGCATAGCCTCATCTTTTTGTATCTGTTACATAATGATGATGTTTCTCCAGCCGATTTGCTTACGCTGCACATCAGCGTGCCTAGCAAAAACAGACATTTGAATTCTGCGCCTACCAGCACTGTTGTAACAAAAGTAAAGTACCTAGAACCTTTGGCGCAGTATTTCTCTTTTACCAATTCCTTTACTGGAAAAAGGGCTAAGCCTCGAACTGTTGCTTTTGTGCAGTTACTATACATGATTGGGACTGTTCCGCCAAAGTCGGTAGCAGAGTGCGGTAATAGTGTTTTTATAAACAGGGCAAACAATAAGGTGACTTTTATTAGTGCCGATGAAGGTAAAAAGGCTTATTACTATGCCCGTTATTTAAACATCAATGGCATTGGTGGTCCTTGGTGCGCCATGTTTAGCGCAGTTATCATTTAGCAGCACAATTATCTATAATATCCCTTTTTTAGTCCTTTTTACATCACTACCAAAATAGCCTTTGCTTATATCCCTTTGCCCTCTTTTCTAATTGTAAAGTTCGAGTATGAATTTTCATATTAACGACATCCTTACTGTAACGTTTACCCTTTTTGCAGTAATAGATATTATTGGGTCTATCCCGTTATTAATTTCTCTGAGCGAAAAAACGGGGGGCATCAGGGCTATGCAAGCAACGTCTGTTTGTGGTGCTTTGATGCTTCTTTTTCTAAAATGTATAAAAGTGTAAATATTATTGCTATTTTTTTATAACACAAAACTAGCAGCGCATTAAGTGTTATAGCTTACTTGCGATTTTTATTCCTTGTGATTAACGATTATTCTCTTTCCTTAGATAAACTTAACTAAAAGATAATATTAGTTTCGTAAATAAATGTCTTGTTTTAGCTGTCCTTTGCCGATAGAAAATAGATTAATTATGAAGAAAATATTTGCACAGTTAAGCATATTATTGCTTGTTGCCATTATTTCCTTTGCTCAAAGCGAGAAAAAGGAAGAAGTACAAGGAATTAAGAGCCCTTCAATAAAAGACCTTAAAACAACACCAAAAGCAATGAATTTTTTGATAATGGGCGATTGGGGTAGGCATGGCGAACCGCATCAACGCAAGGTAGCAGAACAAATGAGCAATGCAACGGTGGGTTTATCGGCTACTTTTAACCTGATTGTGGGTGATAACTTTTACCCTAGCGGTGTGGCAAGCGAGTTTGACCCTAGCTGGAAATCTTCTTTTGAAGATGTTTATAACCAACATCCACTGTACGATGATTGGTACGTAGCATTAGGAAACCACGATTACAAAGCCAACCCCGATGCAGAAGTTGCTTACAGTAAAATTAGTGCAAGATGGCACATGCCTTCACATTATTACAGCGTTACCAAAAAGCTAAAAGACGGTACAACAGCTCAGTTTTTTATTATTGATACTAGTCCTTTCCAAATAGATTATTACAACAGTGAAGACTACGGTTCGCACCTTCAAGGTGTAGATACTGCTGCGCAAAAGAGGTGGTTGGAAGATGGTTTGCAGAAAAGTACTGCCACTTGGAAGTTTGTGGTAGGGCATCATCCATTGTTTAGCGCGGGTGGCAGAAAGGGCAAAACGGGTGATATGTTGTATTCTTTTGGGCCATTATTCGAGAAATATCATGTAGATGCTTACTTCTGTGGTCATGAACACATCCTAGAATATGACCAGCCTGCTGGATATCATTTTGTACAAATAATATCTGGTGCGGGTGGTGAGGCAACACCAGTAACAAGCGCAGATTATGCTAAGTTTGTTGTGCAGGATTATGGTTTTGTAGCAGCAACGGTAACAGCAAAATCTCTATTATTACAATATATAAACGATAGGGGCGAGGTTATTTATACTAGTGAAGTAAAAAAATAGAAGAACCCATATTAGGCATAAACAAGCCCCTGTAAATAAACAAATGCGAGTCTGTACCAACAGATTCGCATTTGTTTTTCAAGGAAATGGGGTAACTCGGCGTAAGGCATGATTGAGTTGATTGTAGATTTACGGTCTTAACAACTTGGTCATTGTAAGGATTGGAATACATTTCAACCCAAAAGATAAAAAAATCCTTTACTAATATAATGTAAACTCAATTAATATCTGCTTTTATGGCTAAAAACTATTTGGATATATAAGATGTTATATTGTTAATACTTTACAATTATAATTTGTTGAATCTATTCCCCCAATAGGTTTTTTTATATTGATTCTTTATTGCAGGAAATTTGTTAAAAACAGCTTTAAATTGTATAAAGCGAGAGAAGAATTACAGGTTATGTATAGCAATTCTGAAAGAGTTTAAGGGATTTTAGAAATTATCTATTGTTAAAAACATTTTCTTCAATTATCTTTGACCACTTGCGAGAAACTTGCTTAGAAAAAAAATTATTGTTTACTTATTTAATTTAACCACTTGATGGCAAGTAATAATGGTCTTTACGACCCCTCCTTTGAGCATGATGCGTGCGGTATTGGTTTTGTTGCAAACATAAAAGGCAACAAGTCTCACCAGATAATTTCTGACGCACTAACCATTCTAGAAAACATGGAACACCGCGGGGCTTGCGGTTGTGAAAACAATACTGGCGATGGTGCAGGATTAACCATCCAGACGACTCATGAGTTCTTTTTTGACGAATGTTTAAAGATGGGTGTTCATTTGCCTGCGTTTGGCAAATATGGTGTTGGCGTGTTGTTCTTCCCAAGGGATATGCGCCTTAGAGAAGAGTGCAGAGATATATTTAACCGTGCGGTAGAAAAGCTAGGCTTCGAGATTATATGTTATCGTAAGGTACCTGTTAATCCTTCTGATATTGGTCCTACTGCTTTGTCTGTTGAACCAGAAATTGAGCAAGTATTTATCTTGTGTCCAGATCATATTCGTGATGCAGATACTTTTGAAAGGAAGCTTTATGTATTGAGAAACTATGCTAGCCACACTATTAACAATACCATCAGAAAAGATTCAATAGGGTTTTACATAGCTTCTCTTTCTTACAAAACAGTTGTTTATAAGGGTCAGTTAACTAGTAATCAGGTTCGTGGTTATTATCCAGATCTTAACGACAAAAGAATGGTGAGTGCTTATGGTTTAATTCACTCACGTTTTGCTACCAATACTTTTCCTTCATGGAAGTTAGCGCAACCATTCCGTTACATCGCCCATAATGGTGAAATTAATACCGTAAAAGGAAACGTGAACTGGTTGAAAACAGCAGAAGGACATTTCTTCTCTCCATATTTTACAAAGGAAGAAATGGATATGCTTTGTCCAATAATCTTTGAAGGACAATCTGATAGTGCATGTTTAGATAATGTAATAGAATTACTGACTCTTTGTGGTCGTTCATTACCACATGTAATGATGATGCTAATTCCAGAAGCATGGGATAATTCTGAAAAAATGGATCCTATCAAGAAGGCATTCTATGAGTTCCATGCTACTTTCCAAGAGCCTTGGGATGGACCAGCATCTATCTCTTTTACAGATGGTAAAATGATTGGTGCAACGCTTGATAGAAATGGTTTACGTCCTTCTAGATATTGTGTTACTAATGATGACCGTGTTATCATGGCATCAGAATCTGGAGTTCTTCCCGTTGACCCTGCAATTATAGTTGCCAACGGACGCTTACAACCGGGTAAGATGTTTGTAGTAAACATGGAAGAAGGAAGAATTATTAGTGATGAAGAATTAAAGCAAACCATTTGCGGGCAAAAACCTTACGGCGAATGGTTGAATAAATATAAAATCAGGTTAGAAGAATTACCTGAACCACGTGTTTCTTTCACCCATTTAGAGCATGATCAAATATTCAAATACCAAAAAGCATTTGGATATACTACTGAAGATATGGAAACAATTATTGCCCCAATGGCAATAGAGGGTAAAGAGCCAATCGGTTCTATGGGTACTGATACTCCTTTGGCAATATTGAGCGACCAACCTCAGCACCTAAGTAACTATTTTAAACAATTATTTGCCCAGGTAACCAATCCACCAATTGATCCAATTAGAGAAAGACTGGTAATGAGTCTCGCTACTTTTGCAGGTAATAATGGTAATTTATTGGTTGAAGATCCTTTGGCTTGTCACAGTGTGGCGTTAAAACAACCAGTACTTACTAATCATGAACTAGAAAAGATTAGAAGTATTGACACAGGTATCTTCCAAGCAAAAACATTGCAGACTTACTTTAGAGCTGATGGCAAACCCGGTTCTTTAGAAAGAGGGTTAGCGAGACTTTGTAAATATGCCACAGATGCTGTAGAAGATGGTTTTGAAGTGGTTATATTAAGTGATAGAGCAATAGATAGCGAACACGCCCCAATACCTTCTTTGTTAGCGGTTTCTGCTGTTCACCACCATTTAATTAGGAAAAATTATCGTGGTCAGGTAGGTCTTATAGTTGAAGCTGGTGACGTTTGGGAAGTACATCACTTTGCCTGCTTGTTAGGCTTTGGCGTTACAGCAATCAATCCTTATCTGGCTCTATCAACTATCAGGGATTTGAAGATTCAAGGTAAATTAGATACAACCCTTGATGCCGATTACCTAAAGAAAAACTATATCAAAGCAGTTTGTGATGGCTTGTTAAAGGTATTCTCCAAAATGGGAATCTCTACCTTACAGTCATATCAAGGTGCACAGATATTTGAAATTGTAGGTTTGAATAAATCAGTTGTAGATAAATATTTCACAGGGGCTACATCTCGTATTGAAGGAATGGGGCTAGATGAAATTGCTAAAGAATCATTGGCAAAACATCAATTTGCATTCAGTAAAAAAGAAATACCTGTAGAAAGACTACCAGTTGGTGGTGTTTATCAATGGAAAAGAAAAGGTGAGTTTCACTTATTCAATCCACAAACCATTCACTTGTTGCAGTATTCAACAAGTATGAATGATTATCCAACTTTTAAAAAATACTCTAAGGCAGTAAACGATCAGGCTGAAAAGGCATGTACCTTAAGAAGTTTGCTTGACTTTAAACATAATCGTCCATCAATATCAATTGATGAAGTAGAGCCTGCAAAAAATATATACAAGCGTTTCGCTACTGGCGCGATGAGTTTTGGTTCTATATCTCACGAAGCGCACAGTACTTTGGCTATTGCTATGAACCGCTTGGGTGGTAAAAGCAACACGGGCGAAGGGGGTGAAGATGAAATTCGTTTTGAAAGATTACCTAATGGCGACAGCATGAGAAGTGCTATCAAGCAAGTTGCCTCTGCCCGTTTTGGTGTAACTAGTTTGTATCTTACCGAAGCAGATGAATTACAGATTAAAATGGCACAAGGTGCTAAACCAGGGGAAGGAGGACAATTGCCAGGGCATAAAGTTGATGATTGGATTGGACGTGTTCGTCATTCAACACCAGGTGTTGGTTTGATTTCTCCGCCACCACACCATGATATTTATTCTATTGAGGATTTGGCTCAATTAATATTCGATTTAAAGAATGCTAATCGTGCAGCTAGAATTAGTGTTAAGCTAGTTTCCAAAGCAGGTGTTGGTACTATTGCTGCAGGTGTTACTAAAGCAAAAGCTGATGTTATTTTGATTGCAGGATATGATGGAGGAACAGGTGCTTCGCCTGTGTCTTCAATCAAACATGCGGGTCTTCCTTGGGAATTAGGTTTGGCAGAAACGCATCAGACATTGGTTAAAAATAAATTACGTAGCCGTGTAGTTGTTCAGGCTGATGGACAAATGAAAACGGGTAGAGATATTGCCATAGCTGCTTTGTTGGGTGCTGAGGAATGGGGTGTTGCTACAGCAGCTTTAGTGGTTGAGGGTTGTATTATGATGCGTAAATGTCATTTGAATACATGTCCAGTGGGTGTTGCAACACAAGATCCTGAATTAAGAAAACGCTTTAAAGGAGACCCTGACCATGTTGTTAACTTCTTCAAGTTTATGGTTGAAGAACTAAGAGAAATTATGGCTGATTTAGGTTTCAAGACTGTAAATGAAATGATTGGTCAAACTGATTTTCTTCAAACAAAAGAAGGATTAGATCATTGGAAATACAGTAAGCTTGATTTGTCTCCTATTCTGTTCAAAGAACCTGCAAATGAATATGTAGGCTTGTATAATACTGAAGAACAAGATCACATGATGTCTGATGTTCTAGATTGGAAACTATTGGAAGTAGCTAAACCTGCGCTTGAAAATCAAGAGAAGGTTACAGGCACTTTTGCAATTAAGAATACAGACAGAACAGCTGGTACAATTGTATCTAACGAAATATCAAAACGCTACCGTTCTCTCGGTCTTGCCCCTGATACTATACACTTTAAATTTGTAGGTACTGCTGGTCAAAGCTTTGGTGCTTTTAACACGAAAGGAGTTACTTTAGAGTTGGAAGGCGATGCTAACGATTACTTTGGTAAAGGCTTGAGTGGTGCACGTTTGATAGTTTACCCTTCTAAAAAGTCTACTTTTGTTCCAGAAGAAAACAGCATTATCGGAAACGTCGCTTTCTATGGTGCTACAGACGGTGATGCATTTGTTAGAGGTACAGCTGGTGAGCGTTTTGCAGTTCGTAACTCTGGTGCTAACGTGGTAGTAGAAGGTGTTGGTGACCATGGTTGTGAGTATATGACTAGTGGAAGGGTTATAATACTTGGTAATACAGGTAGAAACTTCGCAGCAGGTATGAGTGGTGGTATTGCTTATGTTTACGATGTTAAAGGAACATTTGCAAGCACCTGTAACATGGAAATGATTGACTTAGACCCAATTGGTGCTTCTGACATTGAAGAATTAAAATCATTTATAACTAAGCATTATCAATTTACTGATAGTACGGTTGCCAAGTTTGTTCTAGATGATTTTGAAAATCAATTAAAGAACTTTGTAAAAGTATTCCCTAAAGATTATAAAAAGGTGCTACAAACAAAAGCAGCTAATGCGGCTAAAAGTGAGGCAGTAAAATAGTCAGTTTTAAATTATTAGTTTTGAATAAGAAGATAACAAATCAAATTCAAACTAATAACTTAGAACTTTTAACGCATAACTAGATATAATATTCATTAACAATAAAATACCCTGATAGCAATATGGGCAAACCAACTGGATTCTTAGAGTTTACAAGAGTATTACCCGAAAAACGTTCACCCGAAGAGCGCAAGAAAGATTATAAAGAATTTGAATTTCATTATACTGAAAAAGAATTAGGTCATCAATCTGCGCGTTGCATGAATTGTGGCGTTCCTTTCTGCCATAGTGGATGCCCTCTAGGTAATGTAATACCAGAATTTAATGATGCGGTTTATGATGGCAACTTCAAAGAAGCTTATGAAATATTAATCAGTACCAATAACTTCCCAGAGTTTACAGGTAGAATTTGCCCAGCACCTTGCGAGAGTGCATGTGTTTTAGGCATTAATCAACCACCAGTTGCTATCGAGGAAATAGAAAAGCATATCATTGAGATTGCATTCGAGAAAGGTCTTGTTGTACCTCGTAAACCAAATATCCGTACTGGCAAGAAAGTGGCAGTAATAGGTAGTGGTCCTGCAGGATTAGCGACTGCTGCACAACTAAACTATGCAGGACATACTGTTACAGTCTTTGAAAGGGATGAAAAGCCCGGTGGGTTATTACGTTATGGAATTCCTGATTTTAAGTTAGAGAAGAGCGTAATAGACAGACGTATTGCCGTGATGGAAGAAGAAGGTATTACTTTTACATGTCACGCAAATGTTGGTGTAAACGTTCAGGTTAGTGACTTACTTAGAGAATACAGTGCAATAGTTTTAGCTGGAGGATCTACTGTTCCGAGAGATTTGCCAGTTCCAGGTCGTGAGTTGAATGGCGTTTATTTCGCTATGCAATTCTTAAAGCAAAATAATAAAACAGTTGCAGGTTCTGATCCTTTAGCAAATGCAACAATCGAAAGTAACATTCTTCCTAATACCTTAAGAGCTACAGGTAAGAATGTGGTGGTAATTGGTGGTGGTGATACTGGTAGTGACTGTGTTGGTACAAGCAATCGTCATGGTGCTGTTTCTGTTACTCAATTCGAGTTGATGCCTAAGCCCAATGATAGCCGCACTCCTTACATGCCTTGGCCTACTTATCCAATGATTTTAAAAACAACTTCTTCTCATGAAGAAGGCGCACATCGTCATTGGGCTATTGCTACAAAGGAGTTTCTTTGTGATGGTAAGGGTAATTTAAGAGCATTAAAGGTTGTTGACCTTGAATGGAAAATAACTGAAGACGGTCGCCCTGCAAACTTTGTAGAAAGACCTGGAAGTGAAAGAGAATTACCATGCGAATTGGCCTTATTAGCAATGGGTTTCGTATCTCCACAAAAAGAAGGATTGTTAGTGCAATTGGATATAGAATTAGATAGTCGTGGAAATGTTAAGGCCGTAGAAGGTGCTTACCAAACGAGTATAGCAAAAGTATTTACTGCTGGCGATATGCGTCGTGGACAAAGTCTTGTAGTATGGGCTATCAGTGAAGGAAGGGAATGTGCCAGAAAAGTGGATGAGTTCCTAATGGGTGCTTCTATTCTTGAAACAAAAGATAGCTCAATTCTTAAAGCGATGCTGTAGTTAATCTCTAAATATTTATTGACGGCGAACAGATATTGTTCATCTTTTTTTGTGCATAATAAACCCCTTCTACGACTAATTATAGATATTAAATCATTCACAAAAATATGATGGTTGATGTAGACTTATACTGGCAGGGGGGATGTAGGCATAAAATTAGATACCTTTTTAACAACCGTAGCTTTACTATATGCTTCAACAAAAGCCTTGTCGCATTGGCTTACCAATTCACTACACTAACTAACTAAATATAGCTTAATAATTATTAAAGATTCTCCAGCTTCTTCTCTAATTCTCTGATTCTTTTTTCTAGGTCAGGTAAATTACGATAAATGGCTTCTGCCTTTTTCATTGAAATATAACTATCGGCAGGATTTCCAGTAACAGAAGTATTTGGTGTTGTGATTGTGGTTGCAACACCACTCTTACCATTAATCTTTGTTCCATCCGCTACACTTATATGTCCCGCTATACCAGCCTGACCACCCATCATAACGTTACTACCAATCTT
This sequence comes from Chitinophagaceae bacterium, assembly GCA_025359725.1. Lineage (GTDB taxonomy): Bacteria > Bacteroidota > Bacteroidia > Chitinophagales > Chitinophagaceae > Parasediminibacterium. The sequence goes on from JANYEX010000038.1 coordinate 12,680, forward strand.
GGCACTACCACTAACCCCTACTTGCGCAGCCATTACGGTATGTTCGCCTATTTCTACATTGTGGGCAATCTGAATAAGGTTATCCAACTTTACCCCTTTCTTTATTAAAGTAGAGCCCATTGTAGCCCTATCAATGGTTGTATTAGCCCCTATCTCCACATAGTCTTCTATTATCACATTCCCAATTTGAGGAATCTTTTTATAGGTTCCATCCGTCAAGGGTGCAAAGCCAAAACCATCACTACCAATAACTGTTCCTGCATGGATGGTTACATTGTTACCAATTATACAGTCGTGATAAACCTTTACGCCAGCGTGCAAAACAGTATTATCACCAATTATTACATTATTACCCAGCACCACCCCAGAGTATAGTTTTACATTATTTCCCACAGTTACGTTATCACTTATATAAGCAAAAGCAGCCACAAAAATACCTGTGCCCAGCTTTGCAGTCTTTGCTATAAAAGCAGGTTCTTGAATGCCTGTCAACTGCTGACTCATTATTTCTTCATACTTTTTTAACAAGGTTGCAAAAGCAGAATACGCATCAGCAACGCAAAGTAAAGTAGCAGTTACAGGTTCTTTTAACACCAAACTATCGTTTACTATAACGATAGATGCCCCAGTAGTATATAGGTGTTCTTCGTATTTAAGATTCGCTAAAAAGGCTAGCTCGCCCTCTTTTGCCTCTTCTATTTTTCCAAAGCCACTTACAGAGGCATTTGCATCTCCATCAACAGTGGCATCAATCATCAGGGCTATTTGGGCGGCAGTAAATCGCATATTTCTTAAAGTTCTAAATCAGATTATTATTGTTAACGCTCTCTCAAACTCATCCCTAATGGACAAATCTTTATCAACTCAGGGAGCAAATGTAGAATTTTTTAATTGGGGCAGAAATTGTTTGATGAATTAATGGGTTATCAATGTTTGTAATATCCTTTACACTTCCATCTTTAAATAAGATATTTATCTTATCATCCCCCATATTATACATCGTATTATCTGCCTCGCCAGTAAAAACAAAGTAGGACGCAGCCTCTTCATCAACACCTAAACTTTCTTTTGCTTCTTGTAATTTTTTATCAACCAAGGACTTTTCAAAAGGCTCGGATTGCAATCTTATTTTTAGCAACCGTCTATTCAATAGCCTCTTACACAACTCGCTTAATACAAAATCAGGGTGATTACTCCAACGTTTGATGGCGAAAGAACAATCTATATCATCTAGCTGACAGAATTTATCCAACATTGTCTTATTGATCAAGCCATCAAATTCATACAGAAAATAATCCATTGCACCACCTGTTGCCAAACTCTTATCGCCATACGAAGCCAATATCCTTGCCCTCTTTAGCAGGTGTACCAATATTATCTCGGCACTCAAAACAGTTTTATGTAGATACACTTGCCAATACATCTGCCGCCTTGCCACCAAGAATTTTTCTATACTATAAATCCCCTTTTCTTCTACCATCAGCTCGCCATTATGCACGGTCAACATTTTCAGGATACGGTCATAACCTATCACTCCTTCACTCACGCCAGTAAAGAAACTATCCCTTGTCAGGTAATCCATCCTGTCTACATCAACCTGTCCACTAACTAATTGACACAAGAACTTTTTAGTGTATTGTTTGGTAAATATTGCAATTGCCATATCTAGCTTACCACCAAAATCTTCATTCATTGCCTGCATCAAAACAAGGCTAAGGTGTTCGTGGTGTGCGCCTTTAATTAATTGACCTTCCAATGCGTGAGAAAATGGCCCATGTCCAACATCGTGCAGCAATATTGCCGCCTTTGCTGCAATCTCTTCTTCATCTGTAATCTCTACTCCCTTTGCCCTTAGTTCTTTTATTGCATTACCCATTAAATGGTAAGCCCCAAGGGCATGATGCAAACGGGTATGAACAGCACCAGGATAAACGAGGTATGCCAATGCCATTTGATGGATACGGCGCAAACGTTGAAAGTACGGATGGGCAATTATCTGGAAAAGAAGCGAATCGTTGATGGTGATGAACCCATAAACAGGGTCGTTTATTATTTTTTGCATCTGGGCAAATATAATGTTAGCGTAGAGAATGTACTTCTTAAATACTCAACTTAGGTATTTTCCAACAATAGGAACCCTACGCCCTACGCCAAAAGCCTTAGGACTAACACGGATAATGGGGCAAAATTGATTGCGCTTGTACTCATTTATGTTAACCAACTTAATTGCTCTATCAACAATATCAGCCTTAAACCCTTGTGCTTTTATTTCGGCAGGACCAAGCCTTCTTTCGATGTATTGAAATAATATTTTATCCAAGACTTCATAATCTGGCAGGCTGTCACTATCTTTTTGATTGGGTCTCAACTCAGCACTTGGGGCTTTGGTGATGATGTTAGTCGGAATGATTTCTTTTTCCCGATTGATATATTTTGCTAAGGCATACACTTGTAGTTTATAGCAATCACCTAAAACACCTAAACCGCCAGCCATATCTCCATACAATGTTCCATAGCCGGTAGATAATTCGCTTTTGTTTGAAGTATTTAATAGTATAAACCCAAACTTATTGGCAATAGCCATCAACAGATTTCCCCTTGTACGGCTTTGCATATTTTCTTCTGCAAGGGAAAAAGGAAGGTCTTTGAAGATGGGATTCAAGGTTGTCAAAAAGCTTTCATACACGTCATTAATCCTAATGATATCGTAAGGGTTATTCAAATTCTTGCTCAGTTGCACTGCATCGTTAACAGAATGTTCGGTGGAATAAGGCGAAGGCATCAGTATTGCCCTTACGTTTTCGCTACCCAAAGCATCGCAAGCCAAAGCTAGCACCACTGCCGAATCTATCCCGCCACTACTTCCTAAAATGGCTTTGGCAAAACCCATCTTGGCAAAATAATCCTTTATGCCTAAAATAAAAGCATGATAAACTTGGTCTATATTCAATGTTTCATTCAAGGAAAAAAGCCCTGATTCTGTTTCTACCAAAGCTTTATTTTGAACAATAATTGGTTCATCTATTGTTCCATCATCATTCAAAATCACTCCATCAATAGCTTCAGTAAAAGAGGGCAGCAACTTACAGAGATTCCCCTTTTTGTCAAATATCAGCGAAGCTCCATCAAACACTATTTCTGTTTGACTACCTACCGCATTGCAGTAAAACATGGGTAGCCCATATTTCAATACATTATCCCGCACTACACCAATCCGTTCTTCGCCGTGGGTATAATCGAACGGACTGGCACTTAGATTTATCATTAAATCTGGTTTTTGTTCCATCAATATATCCATTGGACAGATGCGGTACAAGGGGTTATTTCCCAAATTCCAGATGTCTTCGCAGATGGTTATTGCCAATTTCTTTCCTTTAAATTCAACTACATTCCATTCATAGGCTGGTTCAAAGTAGCGGTATTCGTCAAACACATCGTAAGTTGGAAGAAGGGTTTTATGTATCTCGGCAATAATCTTTTGTTCGTATAAAAAGAAAGCGGCATTAAATAAACCTTTGCCTTTTGGGTTCGGATTCCTTGCTGGTGAGCCAACAATTACTCCAATAGTATCGGTATGAAGTTTTATTTGATCAATGGCATCGTAGCATTTATTGATAAAGTCGCTAAATTCAACAAAATCGCGGGCAGGATAACCACAAATACTCATTTCGCTAAAAATTAGTAGATCTGCCTTGGCTTCCTTTGCCTCTTTGATGGCTGTAATGATTTTTTCTGTGTTGCTTTCAAAGTTTCCGATGTGATAATTTTGCTGTGCCAATAAAATCTTCATAGAAACGAAGGTAAGAAGGAAGAGGGGAAAGGCGATGGATACTTTAATTCGCACTGTTTGTAACCCCCAATTCGAATTTTTACTTAAACTCTATGGTTGCAAAAGCATTTGTTTAAATGCAGCCGAGTCACCATTAAAAACATCGCAATCAACCCTCGAGGTAATGCCGCTTACACGTCCACCCTCACTGTGTTGCCAAAAAGTCCAATCGCGCCCAATTCTTGGTTTATCCTGCTCCTCATAATGGGCTACCCAAAGAGGATAATCGTTAAATTCATTCCCTAAATTCTTTTCATAAAAATTTACATAACTATAGATTATTGGCTTTGTTTTATAAGCAGTCTCTATGGCGGCAAGGCATTCTTTTAGTCGCTTACGCATAGTTGCTGGCGGCACACCATACAAATGTTCTATATCAACAACGGGTGGTAAATCGCCGGTATTGATAGTTGCATTCTCTAAAAAATTGGCTGCTTGTGTAATGCCACTTTTAGTAGCTAAGAAGAAATGATAAGACCCGCAAATCATCCCTGCTCTCTTTGCATTTTGGTAGTTTTTCTTGTAATTTTCATCAACATTTATCAACCCTTCCGTTGCCTTTATAAAAGCAAAACCCATCCGCACATTGTTAACCCGCATAGCCGCAACTTTTTGCCAAGCGATGGTATTCTGAAAACTGCTTACATCTATTCCGTGTATATAATAATTGATGGGCATATCAATACCAAAAGCATCATACATAGCATCTTCGGCTTTTACCTCCGCCTGTTGTTGTTGCCAAACATGCACCACATACCATCCAAACGCTCCCATGCAAAGCAGTGCTGTTGCCCAAACGTATATCCCGTTCTTTTTGGGTGGAGCATTTTTGGTGCCTTGTGGTCTCTGCACTTTCCGTTTAGCCATTTATATCGATGATTGATTAATTTGATTAAAAAATAGTAATCTGAACCTTCTCTTTTTCGATTAAAGAAAGTAAAAATACCTAATTAGTGGCTTGTAAACAATGTAACCTTACTTTTACGGTCATGGTTTACTTTAATTTAACTGATAATATTAACCTTTTAAAGAAGCTTACCCTGCGTAGGCTATTGAACGCTGCTAAGGTTATAGGTAGTTTTCAATTGAGTAAACTACTTAAAAAGCCTATTCAATGGGGCTATCCAATCTCTATTTCCTTCGAGCCTACTACTAGCTGCAACCTTCGCTGTCCCGAATGTCCTAGTGGACTACGTGAGTTTACCCGCCCTACAGGTATGCTTCAAAAAGATTTTTTTAAAGAAACGATAGATGATATTCATAAAGAACTCCTGTACCTTATCTTCTATTTCCAGGGGGAGCCTTACCTTAATCCAGACTTTTTGGATATGGTTAAATATGCTAGCGACAAAGGAATTTACACTGCTACTAGCACCAATGCCCATTACATAACCGACGAGAAAGCAAAGAAAACAGTAGAAAGCGGATTGGACAGATTGATTATTTCGATAGACGGAACCACGCAGGATGTTTATCAGCAATATAGGGTAGGAGGCAAATTGGACAAGGTATTGGAGGGTGCGAGGAATATTGTAAAATGGAGAAAAGAATTAAAAAGTAATACTCCTTTTATCTTCTTCCAATTTTTAGTAGTAAAACCCAACGAACATCAGATAGAGGAAGTAAAGAAATTAGGGAAAGAAATAGGTGTTGACCAGGTTCGTTTTAAGACGGCACAGGTTTACGATTTTAAGAATGACCCAAACCAACTTATCCCTACTATAGAAAAATATAGCCGCTATAAAAGAGATAAAAACGGCGAGGTTAAACCGAAAAATGGATTGCAAAATTATTGTTGGAAGCTGTGGCATGCCAATGTAATTACTTGGGATGGCTTGGTGGTTCCTTGCTGTTTTGATAAAGACGCTACCCATCAATTAGGGAATTTAAAAACACAAAGCTTTAAGGAAACTTGGAATAACGACAACTACAAGCAGTTTAGAAAAGAACTAATGACTAGCCGTAAAAACATTGACATCTGCTCTAACTGTAGCGAGGGGCTTACTGTTTGGGAAGATTAGAACCTTATCAAACCACACCAGCATGGTAAAACCATAACCTATTGTAATGCTCATTTTTATCAATTATACTGATAATAAAATGGTTTGCGAAAAATCCGAATAGTTTTACTAGATATTTCTATAAAGCTTAATGGCAAAACATATTTCCATATTCTTCATCATTTCTTTATCAAGAATTATTTAGGAACGTAATATGTTATCCTCCTTTTTTTAATATTGTATCATTTATTAGCCCGAAGGTATGACTTGTGTTATATGAAACTTTAGGGTGATTAAGGTGCTTAATTCCTCTTTATAGTTTTTGATGTCCTTAAAAAAATCAATTATTGCCTTTTGGAAGTCCTCCTTTTTCCTGAAAAATGATGTGTTTATCACCTCTTTTCTCATAAATTTCCAAAGTCTTTCTATCGGGTTGAGATTGGGGGAATAAGCGGGTAAAAAGATTTGTCTTATCGGGGTCTTGTTAATCCACTCCCCCAATTCTGCATTCCTGTAATACCGTGCATTGTCCGATACGATGTGTATAACCTCAAGTTGTGGGTTTTCATCCATTATTTTCTGATACAATCCCTTGGTGCTTTGTGCGTTGACACTTTCGCAAACCACCACCTTCACCTCGTCCACTGCCAAGGCATTGATTGCCCCGTTAATGTTGACCCTATCTCTTCCACTGACCGTCTTTTGCTCAAATTCACAGCCAACCTCTATCCAGCCATTACTACTGCGTGTATTATGACTGGGGTGAACACCATCGGTGAAATAAATCGCTTCTTTGCCACCTGATGACTCAACATGGCTCACTAGTTCCATCAATTCCTTAACAAACGCCTCTTGTTTTTCAGTATTACACTCACAAGGAACCTGTTTGGTCTGCTTGTAACTAAACCCTATCCGATGTAAAAGTTTTACAACCCCATCTTCGGTATAGGTAATATTGAAAGCTATTTGAATAAAATCACAGACCTCCTTGCTCGTTGTATATAACCTGCTTTTCAATTCAGCCCTGAGAACTGACATCTGTTCACAGCTTAACCTACCCCAATAACCTTCAAAACCTGTTTTCAGGTACTCGTCCAAACCTTTCTCCTGATAAGATTTGCCGTAACGATAAATGGTACTCGCATCAATCCCCAAAACAGTCTCAATCTCTTCTACACCCTTTCCCATATCAAGCATCAAGATAGCTGTGACACGAATATAAACAAGACGTTCTTTCGCATTACGCTGATATTCCCTGAGGACTGATTTATCCCTCTCGTTAAGCTTTTGAAATGACACACATATATAACGTAAAGAAACTACTCAATATTTTTATGGACACCAATTTTTATCGGAAAATTGTCGCAAACTATTTTATTTGAAGTATAATTTGCCAAATTTTATCCGTAGTACTCGGTTAAAATGAGGGAATAACCGTCCCTGCCACCAGAAAAGGTTGCTTACAGGTTAGAAAACTATTTTAATTAAAGACTAATTACCTAATTTTAACAGCGTTACAACTAAACCTTTGCAGTGCGAAGGATGAATAAAGTATTTTTACTCTTTTAAAAGAGTTTCTTCCTTAGCATCGTCCAATAAAAGAAACGAAAAAGGCATTTTGATTACAAAGAACTTAATAGCATTTATGCGAAAAAATATAAGCGGTCGGTTAGTTTTAGGATTACTACTATTTATTTTGCCATTAACAATGATGGCGCAAGTAAACAGCGTTGTTTTTGGCAGAAGCAGACTTCAATACAAAAAATTCCAATGGAAATTTTATCAATCAAAGCATTTTAATACCTACGTTTCACAGGGCGGAACAGAACTAGGAAGATTTGTATCACTTTTGGCAGAAGAAGAATTACCATCTATAGAAACATTTGTAGAATATTCTCTCGAACACCGCGCCGATATAGTGGTTTATAACAGCTACGACGATTACAAACAAAGCAACATAGGCTCTGGGTTAGACTTGCAGAATTCTGGCGGGATGACTACGTTAGTTAATAATAAACTGATAGTATATTTTGATGGAAACCACTCTCACCTCAAACAACAGATTAGGGAAGGCATTGCCAAAATATTGATGGGAAACATATTATTTGGTGAAAATGTGGGTGAGTTTGCCAGCAATCAAGCCCTGCTCGATTTACCCGTGTGGCTTACCGACGGATATATTGCTTACGCCGCAGAGCCTTGGAATACAAAATTGGACGATGACCTAAAGGAAGTAATCCTCTCTGGCGATTATGATAAGTTTTACAAATTTGCTTTTAAAAAACCACAATTGGCGGGTCATGCTTTCTGGTATTATATAGCTGAAACCTATAAACCAGAGAACGTAACTTACTTTATGTATCTGGCCCGTATTTATAAAAGTCTTAATCAAGCTTCGCTAAAAATCTGTAAGAAGAAGTTTAAGGAAGTGATTATAGATTTTATGGAATATCAGGATGAAAAGTACAATAGAGACATAGCCAAACGCCGCAACAATCCCAAAGGAAGCATAGCAGCATCGGAGGATGTAAGCAAGAACGATTACTATCGTTTTCAGGTAAATCCTAATCCACGGGATAATTCTTATGCCGAAGTAGAGTTTTCTAAAGGTGTTTACAGAACAAAATTAGTTGATGCCTACGGCGATGCTACTGTGTTGCTTGAGCGTGGCGTACTTACCCGTCAAGGAGATGTTAACCCTAACTACCCAATACTTGCCTGGGATGTAAAAGGCAGGGATTTGTTGGTAATCTATTGGGAGAAGGGTAAGACAAAGATGTTTGAATATGATGTGGTGGGTGGTTACAAAAAGAACTTGCAAAGCATCGATTATTTCGAGCAGATATTAGATGCGTCTTTTATGCTCGATCCGAATACAGTAATATTTAGTGCTGTAAAGAATGGTCATACTGATATTTATACTTACAAGATTGAAGAGCGTGAGATAAAGCAAATAACAAATGACATCTACGACGACTTGAATCCAACCTTTGTTTCGTTCCCCAATCGTACGGGTATTATCTTTTCCTCAAACCGCCCAGGTAATAATGCCCCCAACAGAGATACGGTTTTACCAAGCAGGTATCGTTTTAATATCTTTATGGTGGACTTGCTAAATGGTGGCTCAAGTAAACAAGTTACACAGCTTACCAACATGAAGTATGGCAACGCAACTAATCCTATGCAGTACAATACCAGCCATTTTACCTTTGTTTCCGACGAGAATGGTGTTGCTAACCGTTGGGCAGGATTCTTTTCTACCCAAAGGAATGGCTTAGATACCATCTATAAAATTGGCGATGAGTTGCTTACCAATCCTTCTGCCAAAGAACTAGATTCTACCTTGGCTGCATGGCAAAAACAAGAGCCAGACAGTATTGGCTACTATCAGGTTTATAAAGATTCTACGTATAGTTTTCCGCTAACTAATTATTCCAACTCTATTCTCGAGACAAGGATTGCGGGTAACAACGGGCAATTGAGTGAAACAAAACTAGATGGGGATTATAAGAACCTATATAAACTAAAAATTAATGAAGATGCTCTCCACAATAGAAATGTTATTGCAAAGCCTACTGCCTACATGAAGTCGATTATTCAGGCTGATAATAGTATTGGAGGTAAGGCTACAGTTTACAAAAACGGAAAGCAAGGGGGAAATGCAGATACTGCAAAAGAACAATCAAACTTCTTTCAGAACGAGTTTGCTGATGAAAAGCCAGACTCAGCTGTGGCGGCTTTGATAGAACAATCTAAATTGTCTAATAAAAATGAGCTCTACTCGCCTAAGCCCAAGTTATTTAATTACAACTACCATTTTAATGCAGATTATCTACAGTCTGGTTTTACCAGTAACATTTTAATAAACAGATACCAGCCTTATATGGGTGGGTATGGACCGGTAATACTAAACGATGGAGGTGCTGTAAACCTAACTTTCAGGGTTGGAACAAGCGACTTGTTTGAAGATATTAAATTTATAGGTGGCGTCGGTCTTGATTTCTCTAACTTAGGTCAGAAGAACTTTTTCTTTTCATTCATTAATAATAAGAGAATGTTGGATTGGGGGTTGACATACTATCGTAGTAATAGTCTTTTCTCGGTTACAGGATATTACCCAGAAAATATGTACACCAACTTATATCAGGTTAATCTATCAATGCCCATAAACGAGGTTAAAAGCATTAGGGGCTCTTTTGGATTCAGGACAGATCGGTCAGTTCTGCAAGCTGTAGACCAAACAAGTCTTTCGTATCCTGATTCCATTACTAAATATGTTTTATCGCATATAGAATACGTTCATGACAATACTTTAAACCCTACCCAAAATATATGGAACGGGATGAGGTATAAGATTTATATGGACATCAATACCCCCTTTGATAACAAGGCGTTGAAGGATAAATATACTTACAATTTAGGTTTCGATTTTCGTTACTACCAGCCTATCTACAGAAACTTTATCTGGGCATTTAGAGGAGCAGGGGATTTTAGCTGGGGCAGTCAGAAAATTATCTACTACTTAGGCGGTGTTGATGGATGGCTCAATCCGCAGTTTAATAACAACACACCTCCAGCTCAAGACCAAACCTATGCTTTTCAATCGTTAACTCTCAACATGCGTGGCTATGACCAAAACGTTGCTAATGGCAATAACGCAGTGGTTATGAACAGCGAGTTTAGGTTACCAGTTTTTAGTACGTTTATAGATAATCCTATAAACAATGCCTTTATCAGAAACTTTCAATTGATACAGTTTGTCGATTTAGGTACTGCTTGGAATGGAGCTTACAATGGTATTCACAGACCATATCAAGATTATGTTCAGGGACCAATAGATGTTCGGATAGATGCTGGCGGACTAGGTCCTTTTGCAGGAGGATATGGCTTTGGTGCAAGAAGTAATCTTCTTGGTTATTTTGCAAAGGTTGATTGTGGCTGGCCCATGAAAGGAGTCTTTAAGGGGAAGCCAATATGGTATCTTGCAATAGGATTCGATTTTTAGTTGTTAGTCATCGCTGTTAATCACTGACAACTTATAACTAACCACTAACAATTAATAACTAACAAAACTAACAACTAAAAAAAATATGGATATTAAAATTGGCGGTTACAATCTGATGAAGGTTGAACGGATATTAGAGTTTGGAGTTTATATGGATGACGGCAAAAAGGGTATCCTTCTTCCAAACAGATGGGTTCCTGAAAATACTGAGGTAGGAGACGAAATAGAAGTATTTATTTGTCACGATTCTGAGGATAGACTAATAGCTACTACCCTAAAAAGCAAAGCTAAGGTGGGTGATATTGCCTTTCTGCAAGTAAAAACTGTTACCCCAATTGGTGCCTTTTTAGATTTAGGATTGATGAAAGACTTATTTGTACCGAGGTCTGGGCAAAGAAGCGAGATGATAGTTGGTGGTAAATATTTTGTTCAAGTAAATATTGATGAAAGAACAGATAGGTTGGTGGGTACAGAATGGTTTGAGAAATCACTTTCTAATGAAAACCTTGACCTAAAAGAAGTGGAAGAGGTAGATTTAAAAGTGTATCGCAAAACAGAGATTGGCTTTGCAGTCATTATCAATGACAAACATCTGGGGCTACTTTACTCCAATGAAATCTATCGCCCTATAGCTATTGGCGATAGTTGCAAAGGCTACATAAAAAAGATTTATCCTGATACAAACAAGATAGATGTCGTACTTGGCAAACCTGGTTATCAGCGTGTTGAATCTGAAACAGACAAAATACTTCGTCTTTTGCAAGAAAGCAGAGGAACATTGCCATACAATGATAAAACCTCCCCAGAAGTTATCTACACTATCTTTGGCATGAGCAAAAAGACATTCAAGATGGCATTAGGCAACCTTTACAGACAAAAGAAAATAGATTTTACAGAGAACGGGATTGCCTTGGTGGGTTAGTTTGGTAGATAACTAATAGCCACTTTGCTATTTAACTTCCACCAATTCGCTAAGATTATTATTTATACTTAACGTAGCCACAAATAGGTGCGTCCCTTTTTGCAATGTAGTTGTTGCCTTATCAAACGTGGCAGTAAAAGGCGCGTTCAATATTTTTATCAGGGTAGCATTATCTTTTGTGGCTTTTTCCTTTCCTTTTTTAATGCAAATGGCAAACCCTTTTATCTTATCCTTCCCTTTATAGTTAAAAGTAAAACTATACTTACTATCCTTTATAACTTCAGGCTTTGGGGGCAAAGTGCTATCTATCCAATCCATAGGGGGAACAATTGCTGGCAATGCATAGTAATTATCATGCAAACTATCTGCCCATCCGTTGGTGTTGCGTACTAAATCCTGACTACTAAAAAAAGCACTTCCTTGTGTTTCCTTCATCCCCCTAAGGGCAATTATCTGGCTTGGCAACTCAGTTTTATCTTTCCAAGCGGCATTGGTGTTTGCTTTATAAATTCCATGCCCTATGTAGAGGTGCTTGCCGTAGGTATGCTTGCTCCACCAATCCAACAGTTCGTTATAAGCACACTGTTTATTGCTACATTCCCAATAAATCTGTGGAGCCACATAATCTAGCCAACCCATTTTTAGCCATAATAATATATCAGCATACAGGTCGTCGTAGCTAGTAGTTCCCGCAGTGGTGTTGCTGCCCTCAATATCTTGGTTTTTATTTCGCCATACCCCAAACGGACTCACTCCAAACTTAACCCTCGCATTTGTTTGGGTAATAATGTCATAAATATTCTTAATAATACTATCACAATTACTACGACGCCAAGCATCTTTAGCCAAACCATTTCCGTAAATCTTGTAAGTTCTTTCATCCAGAAACTCTTTTCCTGTAATCCGATAAGGATAAAAATAATCATCCATGTGCAACCCATCTATGTCATACCTGCTTACAATATCTTTAACCACATTGCAGAGATAGGCTCGCACTTCGGGCAAACCTGGGTTAAAATATCTTAAATTGCCATACACTACAAACCATTCGGGATGGGTGCGGGTAATATGTGTAGGCGAAATATTAGACCTTTTTATATTGAAAACTGCCCTGTATGGATTAATCCAAGCATGAAATTCCATTCCTCTTTTATGGGTTTCATCAATCATAAAAGCCAATGGGTCGTAGTACGGACTGGGCGGTGTTCCTTGTTTTCCCATCAGATATTCGCTCCACGGTTCGTATTGCGAAGGATAAAAAGCATCGGCGGCAGGGCGAATCTGTACAAATATCGAGTTGATGCCATTGTGTTGATGCGTATCTAAAAGCTTTATAAAAGAGGCCTTCTGCTCCTCCACCGAAAGTCCTTTATCCCTTGGCCAGTCTATGTTTTCTACAGTGGCAATCCATACCCCCCTAAACTCAAAATTTATTTGTCCGTAAACAACTGAGTAAAAAGAAAAAAGAAAAATGACGACCGATGCAAAGATTATTTTCACGAAGCGAAGGTAAGAAAGGGTAAACTAAATTAAGAAGTTGGTAACGGAAGAAGAATCAATTACAATTTAAATTTCACGTTGCAGATTAATTAAATTCTTACGATAAGGGATATACAAAATCAGTGAAATTGATTTTAGGCAAATCAAATTCCAGAATAACCATACATGAGTTTTACATAACTTTAAGGGGCAGTGTGTAGTCATTTTGAATAAAGTCAACAAAAAAGGATGACAACCTTATCAAGTTGCCATCCCCTGTGTTTATAGTTGCTACAAACACCTCTACATACTCATTACCCTTACC
>JANYEX010000040.1 GCA_025359725.1 Chitinophagaceae bacterium
GTTATTTGCAAAACAGCAGAGCAAGATTTACTATTGTCATCGCTCGATAAAATAATGAAAGGTGAAAAAGTATTCCCCTCTAATGAAGAAATCTATAACCGTTTATATGCCCCTTTAAAAAAAAAGTATAAGCTAACCGAAACCGAAACCAGCACCATAAAAGACATACAAAATGGTTTAGGTATGAAAGATATAGCCGATAAAAACAATGTTTCTACCGAAACGGTTAAGACCCACAAGAAAAATGCTTTCGAAAAACTAGGCATTAACAAAATAGCCATGTTATCCCAGTTTTTAAATAGATTCTAAAATTACAGAATTTTACTTACTTAGAAAACAGACTTTCAGGGAAATACTTATTAAAGTCTGGTTCTGTATAGTTTCACAAAATATAAAAGCCTAATGGCTCATTTTCCACAGTTTTTCTTTCACTAAAAATTGTTTTTTTACGGCAAAAAATATATTTTCTGTGATAAAAAAACATTTTCTACGACAAAAAATATATTTTCTCCTACAAAAAATACATTTTCTAAAGGAGAAAAACAATTTTTTACTACAGTTTATACATTTTCTATGGCAAAAAATATATTTTCCATTACAAAAAAACTCTCTTTGATCGCCTAATTTTTATTTTTTTAATCAATTGTTTATTTCTTTCTGTTTAATCAATCATAATTCCAATACGTACAAAGAATTTATTACCAGTTGAGAATTTACACAATATCCCTCAATAAAGCCGCACAAATACAAATAATTGTATCACTTCGATAGTTTGTATTACTTTTCCACCCTTTTTTATACAGTCCTAACACGACTACTGCTATATGCAACTATCTATCATCATCGTAAATTATAACGTTAAATACTTTCTGGAGCAATGCTTACGCTCTGTAGAAAAAGCTATTGTGGGTATTGAGGCGCAAGTAATTGTGGTGGATAATAACTCTTTGGATGATAGTATTGCTTATCTACAACCTAAATTTCGTTTTGCAAAATTTATTGCCAACACAGAAAATTTAGGCTTCGCAAAAGCAAATAACCAAGCACTGCCCTATTGTGAGGGCAAGTATATATTATACCTTAATCCAGATACGATTGTACCTGAAGATTGTTTTGAAAAATGTATTGCCTTCTTTAATGAAAATGAGGACTGTGGGGCATTAGGCATAAAGATGATAGATGGTAGCGGCACATTTTTGCCAGAAAGCAAAAGAGGTTTCCCTTCGCCTATTGCATCATTTTTTAAGCTAACAGGATTGTCGGAATTATTCCCCCGTTCTAAAATATTTAATCAGTACTCATTGGGCTATCTGAGTCCTTTTGAAAATCATGTGGTAGATGTGTTGGCAGGTGCTTTTTTAATGGCAAAAAGTAGTCTGATAGAAGCTACAAAAGGATTTGATGAGTCTTTTTTTATGTATGGAGAGGATATAGATTTAAGCTATAGAATACAACAGCTAGGGTTTAAAAATTACTACTTTGCCGATAGCACCATATTACATTTTAAAGGGGAAAGCACTAAAAAGGGCAGCCTCAATTATGTAAAAATGTTTTATAGTGCCATGAGTATTTTTGTTCATAAACACTATTCGGGCAATAAAGCACGTGTTTTTACTTTGTTTATTCATGGAGCAATACTCTTTAGAGCCATTATCTCATTATTAAAATCATTTGTTTTAAAAGTTGGGTTGCCGCTTTTAGATGCAGTAATTATTTTTTTATCCCTATGGGAAGTAAAAAACGAATGGATTAGGTGGGTGAGGCACGGAGCATTGTTTGCCATTGATAATTTCCCCTTAACCTTCTTTTCTTTTACAATAATATACCTAATAACAGGTGCATTATCTGGCATGTATGACAACTTAGACAAACCTTCAAAAACGTTTATGTCTAGCCTATTAGGCATTATAGTAATGATGGCTGCTTACTCTTTATTGCCTGCCGATTTATGGTTTTCGAGAGCCGTAATGATAGTAGGTGGCTTTACTGCCTGTGTTTCTATTACCATATTTAGATGGATATTAATGCAATTAGAATGGATACAGCCTAGCGACGAGGAGTATAAGTTTCAGCAGACTGCTGTTATTGGCGGAAACGAAGAATATGAACAAGTAAGAAATATTTTTAGAGAGGCGGGGCTAGAGGAAAGATTGTTGGGAAGAATTAGAATTGATGACGATACCAGAAACACAGTTGGAAGCGTAAAAGATTTGAAAGAACTACTAAGCAGATTAAACATAAAAGAACTGATATTTTGTGAAGGCACATTAACTAATTATCTAAACATTCAACTTATTCAGACGCTGCCCAAAAACATTAGTTATCGGTTTATTGGTAGTAACACAGCAAGCATAATTGGTAGCGACAGCAAGGCAACAGTAGGAGAAATTGTTACAGCAGAAGGTTTTTATCGCATCAATGAATTGTATAATAAAAGGATGAAAAGAGTTGTTGATGTAACTTTTTCTTTGTTTTTGATTATTACACTTCCCTTCCAGCTCTTTTTAGTTAGGCATTGGTTTGTTTTATTAAAAAACATTTTCAAGGTAATAACAAATCAAGCAACTTGGGTAGGTTATACTACAGAAGAAATTTCTTTACCCAAAATAAAAAAGAACGTCATCACCTGTTATGGATTTCCTGTGGCGTCTTTTCATCCTTTGAATAAAGAAGCTATGCACCAGTTAAACATTCAATACGCCAAAAACTACGATTTCTGGCAAGATGTAAGTATTCTATTAAGAAATTATAAACAATTGGGGGGCTAATAACCGTTAATGCTCTACTAATATATAAACGACGATATGTTTTTAACTTAATTAGTTTATTTTCGTAAAAATACCTACAGCTAACGATGGCGATTATTGAGTTTAAGATTCCGGCACGCATTTCCAAAGCCTTAGGTTTGCCTAAAAGCACGCCTAGAACAATGCAGCTTAGGGTACTAAAGAAACTACTGAAAAAAGCAAGGTTTACAGAGTTTGGGCAAGCATATCGGTTTGATGAAATTCTTCTTAGCAGACATCCCGGCAGAAAGTTTCAAGAGTTTGTTCCTACTTTTAATTACAATAAATTATACAAACAGTGGTGGTATAAAACCTTGGAGGGAGTACCCGATGTTTGTTGGCCTGGCAAAGTAAAATACTACGCATTATCTTCTGGCACATCCGAATCTGCTAGTAAATACATACCAATAACAAACGACATTCTTAAAGGAAACAAGAATGTGATGATAAAACAGTTCTTCGGGTTGAGAAACTATGAAGATGTTCCTGTAAAATCTATTAGCAAAGGATGGCTAACACTTGGGGGCAGTACGCAATTAGAACGTTATTCTGCAGGATATTATGCCGGAGATTTAAGTGGTATTACTGCTAAGAAAGCTCCTTTTTGGTTTCAACCATTTTATAAACCAGGCAAAAAGATTGCTAAGGAAAAGGATTGGCAAAAGAAGCTGGAAGAGATTGTTGAGAAAGCACCATACTGGGATATTGGTTTTGTGGTTGGCGTTCCTGCTTGGATACAAATGTGTATGGAGATGGTTGTTGAGCGGTATAACCTAAAGACCATCCATGATATATGGCCTAACTTAGCTTTTTTTGTACATGGGGGTGTAAGCTTTGAACCTTATAAAAAAGGGTTTGAAAAATTATTAGATAAGCCACTTATCTATATAGAAACTTACCTAGCAAGCGAGGGTTTTTTGGCTTATCAGGATATCCAAAATTCAGTGGGTATGAAGTTGGTCTTGAATGAGCATATCTTTTTTGAATTTGTACCTTTTACCGATGCCAATTTTGATGATGATGGTGAGATGGTTGATAATCCTGAAGCACTAATGATTCATCAGGTAGAAGAAGGAAAAGATTACGCTTTACTAATAAGTACTACTGCTGGCACATGGCGTTATTTAATTGGCGACACCGTTCGTTTTGTAGATAAAGCCCGCAGCGAAATAATAATTACTGGAAGAACAAAGCACTTTCTTAGTCTTGTTGGAGAGCATTTGAGCGTTGATAATATGAACAAAGCCATTCAACTAGCAAGCGAAGAACTAAATATCTGTATACCAGAATTTACTGTTACAGGCATACCTTATCAAGGCTTTTTTGCTCATCAGTGGTATGTTGCTTGCAATGATGAGGTAGATAAAGTAAAACTAAATACTATCATTGACGATAAGCTGAAAGAACTTAATGACGACTACGCCGTAGAACGTAAAAGTGCGTTGAAAGCGGTGTTTATTGATGTATTGCCCGAAAAGACTTTCATGGATTTCATGAATAGCAAAGGCAAAATTGGCGGTCAACATAAATTCCCGAGGGTACTAAAAGGTAAAATGCTCGAGGACTGGAATCTATTCCTTAAGACTTTATAATCTACCCATTCTTTGGTGATTCAAAGAACCAGAAAGATTTAGGTGCATGTACAAAGTCTTTCCAACTGTCTGTTTCTATATCTACAGCAAATACCGCACAAGTAGGCATTTCATCTATTCGGGTATTGGTTAGTTCATTTACAAATTCTGTTATCCCAGGATTATGCGCAAACACAGCAATTGTGTTGTAGCTATCATCGGCCTCACTAATTACTTCTCTAAAAACTTTTGGTGGGGCAAGGTATAATTCAGGTATTCCAATCACTCCCAACGTTTTATTTCCTCCTTTTTTATATTCCTCGTAAAAAAAGGTAGCAGTAGTAAACGCCCTCTTGGCGGTACTACTAATGAATGCATCAATAGCAATCTTTTTATCATGCAATCGCTTTGCCATTCTCGGAGCATCCTTAAAACCTCTATCGTTTAAGGGTCTATCAAAATCATTGGGAATTGAATTATCCCAACTACTCTTTGCATGACGTATTACCAATAAATGTTTCATTTCAAAGTATATTTTAAAGGTTATCCAACTACCAAATCCCCGTTTTTATATAACGGTAACACATTGGCAACATCGGGTGTAACACAATATTCCAAGTCTTTTTCTAAACCAAATTTCTCCAATCGATGCCAATGGGTTAAGCTTCTGATAAAGGGAAGCATGTCATCTTTATGTTGTATATACATCTGTTCTGCCATCAAACTACTATCGCAATGAATGGTAAAATTTTCTTTTATCTTATTAATAACAGCCCCCGCAAAAAGGGTATCTTCTAGGTTAAATTTATCTTTCCAACCAGAACAACCAAGCAGTACATTCTTATTTTCTTTAACCAGAAAATCACAAACAGCTGAAAGGTTAGGAAAAGAACCAGTAATCACTTTCGCTGCACCAGCATTCAATGCCATGTGTAGCAACTTAGTGCCATTGGTAGTAGTTAATACCAACGTTTTTCCTTTTATAAAACTCTCGGGGTATTCGGCAGGCGAATTACCATATTGAAGTCCTGGTATTACTTTACCATCACGTTCGCCAGCAGTAATGCCTTTTGTCTGGGCTCCAATGGCTATACATTTTTCTACAGTATCAACGGGGATTATACGTGCTGCACCATTATATAAAGCAGTAGCAATGGTAGAAGTAGCCCTGAAAACATCAATTATTACCACGACTGTATTAGTGCAGTCGTATAATTTCAACAACTTAGGAGATAGTACGGTATGTAAAACTGGTTTATTCATTAGCGGGTAAAGATAAGTTTTGAGATTATAAGGATTTGAAAAAAGTTGAAAAAGGATAATCTTGAGTAATAACTCCTGTAAGTTGTAAGAATTATTTTTATTTGATTAATCAAAAAAAATGACCATAAACAATAATGACATTCAGATTACCTGAATGTCATTAGTATCATTAAACTTCAAAACTTACAGTTTTCTGTAACCTTAATCTACCAGCACATCGCCAGTCATTTCTTTTGGTATAGGCAAGCCCATAACTTTAAGAATAGTAGGGGCTATATCGCCCAACTTACCAGCTTTTACTGTTCCGTGCCATTCTTTATCCATTACAAAAAGCGGAACAAGGTTTAATGAGTGTTGCGTATTAGGACTTCCATCATTGTTTACCATATAGTCGGCATTACCATGATCAGCCGTAAGGAAGATTGTATATCCATGATTTAATGCCGCAGTAACCACTCTTTCTACACAAGCGTCCACTGTTTCTACTGCTTTAATTACTGCGCTAAACACCCCTGTATGACCAACCATATCTGCATTGGCAAAGTTCAGAACAATAAAGTCTGCACTTTCGTTTTCTATCTCAGGCACTAATTTATCTACTAGTTCGTTGGCACTCATTTCGGGTTGCAAATCATAAGTGGCAACCTTAGGACTAGCCGCCATTATTCTCGATTCGCCTTCAAAAACATTTTCTCTTCCCCCACTAAAAAAGAAAGTTACGTGCGGATATTTTTCTGTTTCGGCAATACGAATTTGTTTCTTTCCGTTTGCTGCCAATACCTCACCCAACGTATTATTCAAGTTGTCATTCCGAAACATAACATGAACATTCTTAAATGTTTTGTCATATTCTGTGATGGTTGTATAGTTCAAATCCAACTTATACATACCCAAATCTGCATGATCTTCTTGCGTTAATACATTTGTAATCTCGCGACAACGGTCTGTACGGAAGTTGAAACAAATAGCAGCATCACCCGCTTTTATCTTCCAGTTTTCCTTTATGTTGCCATTGATTATTGGCTTAATAAACTCATCGGTAACACCATTAATGTAAGAAGTTTCTATCGCAGCAATAATATCATTACTCACTTCGCCAACCCCATTTACTACAGCGTCATAAGCCAATTTTATCCTTTCCCAGCGCTTGTCCCTATCCATTGCAAAGTAGCGTCCAGTAATAGTAGCTATTTGCCCCACCGAAGTATTCAAATGTTCTTGCAGTCCTTTTACAAAGCCCAAACCACTCTTAGGATCACAATCTCTACCATCTGTAAAGGCATGAATATACACTTCTGTCAATCCTTGTTTCTTACAAACATCCACTATAGCTTTTACATGCGACGTATGTGAGTGTACTCCACCATCACTCACCAAACCCAACAGGTGTAAGGGTTTGCCATTATCTTTTGCATATTTAATAGATTCCAAAAGGGTTTCGTTAGCAGCCAGTTCGCCAGTACGTATCGCCACATTTATTCGCTGTAGTTCCTGATACACAATTCTACCTGCTCCAAGATTCAGGTGACCCACCTCGCTGTTGCCCATCTGTCCGTCGGGCAATCCTACTGCTTCCCCACAGGTAACCAATGTACTGTTGGGATATTTACTATACAACGACGAAACGAAAGGAACGGTTGCGTTTTGGATGGCATCGGAAGTTTTGCTTTTCCCCAATCCCCATCCGTCCATGATAATTAATATTGCTTTCTTACTCATGCGATAAAACTACGAGTTTTCCTTGTTCAAGCTAATTTATAGAAAACTTTATCTGATTTTAACAGAAAAATTACTTTTCAAAAAAAGTAATAAGCCCAATAAAAATAGTTTGAAAAGTATAGATTTGATATGACGTATCTATTGCTAAAATTGATATGGTGTATTGTGTAATAAAGATGAAAAAAATTATTTTTTGCGTTTGGTATTTTTTACCAATATCTTTCTCAAAAGTAAATGTAACAGACTGCAATTAATCCCATTTACTTATTTAAATACGTTGGTAAAGAATACCGACATTGGCGGAAATATCCCGTACCTACCTACGGCACTGATGGCTGTTTGTATGCCGCATTTCTACCAATATATCGTTCCTAAACGGGATTTTCAATTGATAATTTCCCTTATCAATTATCTATTATTAATTGTCAATTCTCATTTATTTCTTCTTTATTGTAAGTTATTCAATAGTTATTGCAAGATGTGTAAAAACTATTATTAGTAGTATGAAATCTATCTATGTATGACCAAAAGCTAGCTATGTATGCCCAGAACTTTAATAAGAAATTCAATAAATAATGTACGCAGCGTAAAAGTTTATGTTGGCAGTGCATTTCCTAGTGTTTTTCAGGCAAAAAAGGCAAGAAAATGAACAAACAATAGAAGATTTTGCATATAAATGGATAGATATGGACAAACATGGGCAGCTTTTGGTCATACATAAGTAGGTTTTGGACAAACATGGCAAGCTTTTACACATCTTCATAAAATTTATGAGGTACTTTGATGGATAATCAAGTAGTTAAGCAGTAGTTATTTTAATTGAAAATGTTTTGAAAAACAAAAAATAGTTTGCCGGAGGTATATCTACCATTGTAAATTATAACCACAATACATTTGTTCAGAAAACAACTGCCGAACTAGGCTACAATGCAGTAGCTGGTATAACCGTATTTGTATTCTGCAATATAAATGGCGATGTCGCATTATTTTAGCCAAATTTGGATAATGAAATACAACGGGAAACGGTAGAAAAGCATCGTTAATTGGAAGAAACGAAGGTCGCAAGTTTGGTTGCTTACTTACAATTACCGTTCCTCCCGTTTCCCGATAAAAGAAAAGCCTTTGAAGTAAATCTTTTGAGGGCTTTTTATTTTGCCTTACAACTAATCACTAGTAACTAAGAGCTAAAATTTAAAACTCATTTTAAACTTTATTAATAGAAATGAATCATTGTTAGGCAAATGATAATTAATATTGTCGCCTGAACAAATAAATAGTAGTATGAAAAAGAATTTCTTAGTAGGAATGGCATCTTGCCTGTTGGCGATTGCAGGTATTGCCCAAACAAAAACCGTTACCCTCGATTATTTTTACAACCACGAATTTAAGAAGGGTGCTGATGGTAAGTTTAACTCAACGCGCTTTCATTATTTATGGGAAGATAAAAACGAAAGTGGTTATAGCAACTGGGGTGATGTGTTTGTAAAAAATGGTTTTCAACTAAAATCGTTGGAAACTGCGCCTACGAAAAAGAACCTAAAAGGAACGTCGGTGTACCTAATTGTTGACCCAGATAACGAAAAAGAAACGCCTAGCCCTAACTACATTTTGCACAAACATATTAAGGCAATAAAAAAATGGGTAAAGAAAGGCGGTGTGTTGGTGGTGATGATGAACGACAGTGCTAACTGCGAGTTTGACCATGCAAAAAAGCTGACTGCCAAGTTTGGTATTACCCTTAATCAGGATGTGAGAAGCCATGTATATCATGATAATTACGAGATGGCGGCGTTTTATATTCCTGATAATGACCCAATTTTTAAAACTGCTAAAAAAGTGTATCTAAAAGAAGTAACATCGCTTACGCTTTCTAAAACTGCTAAGCCAATTTTGGTACATCAAACAGAAAAATACACAGTAGCTGCGGCTGCTAAAGTTGGTAAAGGAACTGTGGTGGTAGTGGGTGATCCTTGGTTTTATAATGAATACCTAAACGGACGTTTAGGTCACGATAAAGGTTGGGATAATGATAAAGCATCGGATGATTTTACAAAATGGTTGTTTAGCTTAAGTAAATAAAAGCAGCTACAAAAACAGGAAGGCAGAAAAAAGCACTAAAAAAGTTGGCGACTTTCTGCCTTATTTAAATCAATATAAAAAAACGGTACTGGTATTCTTCTTTGTGCCTCTTCTTTTCTTCTTAGTGCCTTTGTGGCGAAAAAAAATTTATGAAAAAACTTTCTCTCTTTTCTTTCTTTTTGTTGGCTCTTTTGGTAGTTAATGCCCAGGTGAAAAACCCTATTGATAAGTATAACGTCAGTTGGACAGACTTTAGTAACGATTCGCAAGAGTCGCTGCCAATAGGTAATGGCGATATAGGATTGAACGTGTGTACGGAAAAGAATGGGGATATTATTTTTTATATTGGAAAATCGGATTCATGGGTCGATGCAAACAGTACACAGTTAGTAAAAGTAGGCAGAGTAAGGGTATCGTTAAGTCCAAATCCGTTTGTGGGTGCAACAGACTTTTCTCAATCGCTACATCTTTCTGATGGTGAAGTATTGATAAAAGGAGGGGGCGCAACCGTAAGGGTTTGGGTAGATGCTAATGCGCCCGTAATAAGGGTAGAGAGCCAATCGGCACAGCCAACAACCATGAAAGTAACGCTAGATCCTTGGCGCACGACAGAGGCAAATAAAATGAGTGCAGATGTGGTATTACCCAATGAAAAGAATAAAATTACTTGGTATCATAGAATAGAAAAAGCAACTAATCCTTGTAAGCACATAACATTTGGCGCCATCATTCAAGGGAAAGGTTTTAATAGAGGAGAAGGAAATACGCTAGAATCATCAGCAAAGAAAAATAATACTGTAGCGGTATATCCTTTAACTGCCATTACAGAAACTGCAAACGATTGGATAAATAAAGTAAACGACCTAGCAACAACACAAGAAAAGGCAGATATAGAAAAAGCAAGGTTAGCGCACAGACAATGGTGGACATCCTTTTGGGATAGAAGTCATATCTATTTGAAGGGGGATTCTACGGCGGAGAAGATAGCTTTAGGGTACAACCTTCAGCGTTATATTGATGCTGCTTCGAGTAGAGGTGCTTATCCTATAAAATTTAATGGGACTATCTTTAATATGGATAACCCAAATAATATCAAAAGAGAAAAGGGTTCAAAGTTTGATATTCCAGATCCATTAAATGCCGACATAAGGGCTTGGGGAGGACAATTTTGGTTTCAGAATACAAGACCCATGTATTGGCCTATGTTGGCAGCAGGAGATTATGATTTGATGCAGCCATTGTTTAACATGTACAAAAGAATGTTGCCTTTAAACACTGCCAATGTAAAAGAATATTATGGGCACGATGGGGCTTATTTTCAAGAAACCTCTCCGTTCTGGGGTGGTGTACCGCACCTTACCAAAGAAGAAAAGGGGGTTTATACCAAACATTATTATGAACCAATACTAGAATTGAGTACGATGATGATAGATTATTATTATCATACCGCCGATAATACTTTTCTTAAAGAAACCTTGTTACCAATGGTTAATGCAGGACTTACTTTCTACGACCAACATTGGGGAAGGGATGAAAATGGAAAGCTATACCTTGATTCAGTAAACTCGATAGAGATGTATTGGAAAGTAGTTAACCCTACTCCAGATATTGCTGCGCTACACTTTATTATTCCGCAGTTATTGGCATTGCCAAAGGATTTGGTAGGGGAAAAGAGTTATAACCTATGGACTAAAATACAAAATGAATTACCAGAAATACCTGTGGGTGATAAGAATGGTAAGAAAGTAATATTGCCTTATGGAGGTCCTCAAACAGCACCTGCCCATAATACTGAGAACCCAGAATTATATGCTATACATCCTTACAGGGTATATGGATTAGGTAAAGCAGATTATGATATTGCATTGAATACTTACAATGAAAGAGGGATTAAAAGAACAAAGTGTTGGCATCAGGATGCTTTAGACGAAGCTTATCTGGGATTGACAGCAGAAGCTAAAAGAGATGTTACGGCTACGCTTACAAATAAAGAACCCCGCATGAAATTCCCTGCTTTCTGGGAAAAAGGACACGACTATGCCCCCGATGCAGACAATGGTGGTAATGGGCAACATGCTTTGCAGTTGATGTTATTACAATCGGAAGGAAAGAAAATAACCCTTTTGCCAGCTTGGCCAAAAGAATGGGAAGCAGACTTTAAACTTCACGCTGCTTATAATACAACCGTTGAAGGACACGTAAAAGATGGTAAGATTACTAACTTAAAAGTAACACCAAAGAGTAGGGAAGCAGATGTGGTAATTGCGGGTGATAAGAAATAAGATTCAATAAGCTTAACCACATAGGCACATAGCCTTGTGTGTCAGTCTAGATAAGAAAACATAGAAATTAGTTTTAAAATAATTAAATATATGTGTCCTTGAAGTGAAACTTACCTTTCCTAGTCTTTTATGTGACTATTGTGGCTATGTGGTAAATTTGTATTAGTAAATTAGAGTATGAAAAAGGCATTTTCTTTTGTATTGTCTGTATTGTTGTGTACGTGTTTGTTTGCACAAAACAGAATGGTAACAGACCTTTCTGGTAGTGGCTGGAAATTATGGAAAGACGCTGATAGCTCTTGGAAACAGGACGATGTTTATTTGCCGCCAGTAGATATTTCTAAACTACCTATCCACGCTCCAACAGGTGGCTGGGATGCATTGGCAAGTGCAGAAGCATTGAATGTAAATGTTCCAGGTACGGCAGAAGAATACTTACAAAAGATATCGGGTCCAGAGGGAGATATAAAAGGGGTAAGCTGGTGGTATAGAACAATACAGATACCTACCACAGAAAGCAAAAGAAAATTATTACTACGCTTCGAATCTGCCCGTTATCGGTCGGAAGTATTTATTAATCATCAATTGGTTGGGTACGATTTGATTGGTAATACCCCTTTTGAGGTTGATATAACTAAAGCCGCCAAAGCGGGAGGAGCAGTACAATTAGCAGTTCGTATTACAGATCCAGGAGGAAACTTTGATTGGGGCGATGGAGATAATATCAAGTGGGGAAAGGTAAATGTAACAGGAAGTCATGGCTTTGGAGGTATTACAGGAAGGGTACAATTGATAAGTTGCAACCCTGTTTATGTGGATGATATTTATGTGCAGAATACCCCTGAGTATCATACGGCAAATGCAATCCTTACTATACAAAACACATCAGCAATTGCTATTAAAAGTAATCTTCTAGTGAGGGTTACTGAAAAGAATAATCCATCGGTAGAAGTATTTAAAACCGAGTTGAAAAATGTTTCTTTGATTCATGGAGACAATACTGTCTCAGTTAAAATCAACGCCCCAGAAGCAAAGCTTTGGGATATTGATAATCCTAATCTTTACACCTGCGAAGTTACTCTGAAGGATAAGGAAAAAACAATAGATACCGACCATAAAAACTTTGGCTTCCGTTGGTTTGAACCTTCTGGCATTGGAACTGATGCTATGTTTCGTTTAAATGGAAAAAGAATTGTACTACGAACTTCAATAAGTTGGGGCTTTTGGCCTGTGAATGGAATTTATCCAACGCCTGAATTAGCTGAAAAACAAATAAGACTAGCAAAGACTTTAGGTTTGAATATGCTGAACTTTCATCGTTGTATTGGTTCGCCAATAATAATGGAATTGGCAGATGAAATTGGTTTGTTGTATTATGAAGAACCAGGCAACTACATGGCGGGTAATAAAGATTCTTTTTCTCGGGCATGTATAAAAGAAAAACTTTGCCGTATGGTAAAGAGAGACCGCAGCCATCCTTGTATGATTATTTATACCATGCAAAACGAAATGCGCGAGGTAGATTCTACGTTATTTCTTTCGCATAAAAGCGATATGCGTGCCGCTCACGAAATAGATCCATCTCGTACAATTGTCCGTACTTCTGGTTGGGCAGCGGGAGATGATATAGATGACCAAGCCAAATTGCATAGTCGCCCTTTTGATACTACACAATACATGCACGGTTGGTTCGATTTCCACCGAGCTACTGGTCCTCATACTTGGATGCAGTCTTTTTACAAGAGTCCTACTGATTTTTATGGTTATACCAACAACAAAAAAGAGATTGTTTATTGGGGCGAAGAAGGGGCTCTATCTACACCTTCTCGTTTGGAATTGATAAAAAATCAGATAGAAAAGCAGCCAAACATTGGTTGGGATGGGGCAATGTATTTGCAGGAATACAATGATTTTGATGCTTTCATTAAAAACAAAAAGCTAGAGACAATCTTTCCTTCGGTAGATGCATTGACAAAAGCAATGGGTACAGTTTCCTTTGAACACCAAGGAAGGAAGATTGAAAATATTCGCATTGGCAATGTATCTGATGGTTATGCTATCAACGGTTGGGAATCGGAAATACTAGAGAATCATTCGGGTATTGTAGATTGTTATCGTAATCCAAAGGCAGATCCCGCTATTATCGCCTACTACAATCAGCCGTTATATGTAGCTGTAAAACCTCGTAAACAGGTAATTGAATTGCCTGGAAAGGCAGAAGTAGATTTTTATGTGGTGAATGAAAAGAACCTTAATGGAAATTTTATTTTAGGAGTAACGCTTTTCGACCCCACTGGCAGCATCGTCTATACCAAACAGATTCCAGTAACAGTCACTGGTGGCGACATTTATGGCGAACAGATTGCAGGCGATATTTTAATTCCTTTATTGTCATCCACAGATGGTGGTCCGAGAGGCGGAATGTATAAGATACAAGCTTATTTAACCGATATAAATGGCAAGCAAGTAGCAACAGGTAAAGACGAAATATTGGGTGTGGATTGGATGAGTCAACCAATAAAAGGTGAAGGTGCTGTTTGGGATTATGCTACTATCACCAAACAATTTCTAAAGGAAAAAGGGAAAGAAGTAGAGGATTTTACTGATAAGAGTAAGAAGTTAGACTGGCTTTTGGTTAGTCGTTCGCCAAAGGGTGGCGATTTTAGTATTGTTCCGAATGAGCAACTACGTGATGTATCTGGAGGTGTAAAGGGACTTACTGCTACTTATTATAACGGGGTAAACTTTGATAATGAAGTAGCCCAACAGGTAGATAAAAATATAAGTTTGATAGTAAATAATGGCGCTACGCCACATCCAAAAGTACCCGCAACTACCAATTACAGCATTAAATGGGAGGGACAATTAATACCTCCATACACAGGAACGTATAAATTTGAGTTAGAAGTAGGCTATGGTGGCGAAGGGAATTTAACCATTGATGGAAAGACAATGGTGTTTGACAAAAAAGATAAATTGGTAAAGGGCGAATTGCAATTAATAGCTGGAAAGTCTGTAGCCATTAGAGTTACGCTACAACATCGTCGTTACAATGGCGGATGTAGGTTGTTCTGGAGTATTCCAGACCCAAAACCTATTGATGCACAAGCTATTATTGACAGGGTTAAAAATGATGGAACTACACTTATTATTATAGATAATGCTGCTTCATGGATGGATTTGATTAGTAAAAATACCAATGTAAAATATACCGATAAGTTTACGGTAGGGTCTAACTGGTTGGGCGGTGTAGCATTTGCAAAACAACATCCATTGTTCAAGGATTTACCAGTAAACCAAGCCCTTAGCTGGCCTTACGAAGCAGTTGTTAAAAACGGTGCCGAGCGTACAGGTTTTATTATGGAAGGCGAAGAGTTGGTAGTTGGGTCTTATCATTGTTATCCTCAAAAGCTGGGTACAACCGTTGGCGTTATCAATTGTGGCAAGGGTAAAATAGTATTCTCCACCCTCGAGATATATAATAACCTTCAATCTTCGGAATCTACTTCGGCGGTAGCCAAAAAACTTTTATGTAACTACATAGATTTTGCGGGAGGGAAGTAAGGGATAAGGCATAAGTAGTAAGTTCGAGGGTGTAAGGTATATTAAGTCTTTTGTTTTGATGATTCATACCTAATATTGGGAGTAATTTCAAGGATTTTGCATTACACATCAAATATTCGATATAACACGTTAAAGATTCGATATAACACATCAAATATTCGATATAACACATTAAATATTCGATATAACACATTAAATATTCGATATAACACGTTAAAGATTCAATATTACACGTCAAATATTCGATAT
>JANYEX010000162.1 GCA_025359725.1 Chitinophagaceae bacterium
TCATTTACGAGAGAAACCAATTTAAAGTTCAATGCACCACTTTGTCTTGTTCCTTCTATGTCACCCGGACCGCGCAACTCTAAGTCTTTTTCTGCTATCTTAAAACCATCGTTGGTGGCACACATGGTATTAATTCTTTCCCGTCCCTCCCTGCTTACCTTACTACCTATTAAGAGGATACAATAACTTTTGTCGCTGCCTCGCCCTACCCTTCCGCGTAGTTGGTGTAACTGCGATAGTCCAAACTTTTCCGAGCTTTCTATAACCATTACGCTAGCATTTGGCACATTTACACCTACTTCTATAACCGTCGTACTAACCATTATGTTTGTTTCGCCCCTAACAAACCTATCCATATTGGTTTGTTTTATCTCGGCAGTTTGTCTGCCATGAACCATACTAATCAGATATTTTGGCTCAGGAAAAAAACTTTTCACTTGTTCATATCCTTGCATCAAATCCTCATAACTTACTTTTTCGCTTTCGTCTATCAATGGATAAATGATATACGCCTGTCTGCCTTGTTCTATCTCATCACGAATAAACTCCATTACACTAGCCCTTTTCATCTCGTTTCTATGCACTGTCAGTACAGGCTTTCTTCCTGGGGGTAGTTCATCAATCACGCTATAATCCAAATCGCCATAAGCCGTCATAGCAAGTGTCCTGGGTATTGGTGTGGCAGTCATTACCAATACATGCGGCGATATAATTGCTTTTTCCCACATCTTGGCTCGTTGAGCTACGCCGAATTTATGCTGCTCATCCACTACCACAAAGCCAAGATTCTTAAATTTTACCGTATCTTCTATCAAAGCATGAGTCCCTACTACAAAGTGCAACGACCCATCTTCCAATCCTTTCCAAATCTCTCGTCTTTGCTTTATTTTGGTGCTGCCTGTTAGTATTTTAAGATTAAGCGGAAGTCCTTTTAATAAATCACTCAATCCGTTGTAATGTTGTTGTGCCAGTATTTCGGTTGGGGCAAGCATACAACTTTGGTATCCATTATCTGCCGCTATCAACATACTTAATAAGGCAACTATTGTTTTTCCGCTACCTACATCTCCCTGCAAAAGGCGGTTCATCTGATATCCCTTCGCCGTATCCTTACGTATCTCTTTAAGCACTCTTTTCTGTGCGCCAGTTAATGGAAAGGGCAAGTATTCATTATAAAAAGTATTAAAATAGTCTCCTACTTTTTCAAATAAAACACCCCTGCTCGAAGCATGACGTTGTAGCCTTACCAAATTCAGACGTACTTGTGAAATAAAGAATTCTTCAAACTTCAGTCTACTAATAGCTCTTTCAAACTCTTCGGGAGAAGCAGGAAAATGTATTTTGAAAAAAGCTTCATGGCGCGGCATTAGTTTCAGCGTATTCAATATTCCCTCAGGAATATTTTCTGGAATATCTTTTTGTTGAATCTGGGAGAACAACTGCTTTGTCAGCGCACCAATCTGTCTTCCGCCCAAACTTCTTGCCTTTAGTTTTTCTGTACTTGGGTACACAGGCTCCAACAAATTCTTCGCCCCTGCTTGTGCTGGTATATACACTTCTATTTCAGGATGAACAATCTGCGGTTTGTTATTAAACATCCCCGTGCGCCCATAAACCAAGTATTTTGTACCTACCACAAGGTTCTTTTCCACCCAGCTAGTTCCTTGAAACCAAGCTAGTTCCAATATGCCAGTCCCATCTTGCAGCTGTCCTACCAAACGTCGGCTTCTAAATTCACCAATAGATTCCAGATGGGTAAGCCTTCCCACAACCTGTATAAATTCAGTATCAGAATGGATGTCGGCAATAGTATTTACTTTGGTTTTATCAATATACCTATGCGGAAAATGGTTCAGCAAATCGTCGAAAGTATAGATATTCAGTTCCTTTTTTAGCAGGTCGCCACGTAGCGGTCCAACGCCTTTAAGGTACTCAATGGGTGTAGCCAGTATGTTTGCCGATTGATTGATAAACTAATTATTTTAGGTGCAAATATCTGTTTTTGCAAGTGTTGATTTAATCCATTCGTAAATTCATTTCGTCTGTGAAGTAATAGTAGTTAGGATAATAAGCCAGTTTGGGGTGAAAAAGGTGGTCACCGAGCTAATAAAGGTGGTCACCTTTTACCAAGAAACCCTCACCGAACTCATAAGGGTGGGAGTATTTAACCAAAAGGTGGCTACCTTTTACCAAGAAACCCTCACCTTTTTAATAAAGGTGGTCACCTTTATTAAAAAGGTGAGCGGTTTTAGTAGGTAAATTAGCTTTCCTATTAATGAAATTCAAGTGAATCAATCAGTATTATCATTCAAAGTATTTAACTAGAGGTATCAAATAATTCACTACCCCCTTTTGAGGGGTTTTTCATGAGTTCGCACAGCCTCATCTTTGTGCTAGCAAAATGAAAAGTTTAAATAACACACAAATGAAAAAAGTATTAATCTCAATCGTATCGCTACTAATTTTGGCGGCATGCTCAAAAAAAGACACTGGTATATCTACTGGTGGAACTACCCCTGAAGGAAAAATTGCTCCCGATGGATTTATCTACCAGACCACTAAACAAATTACCGTTGATGTTACTCTACAAACAAATGTAGGCGAAGCAATTCCCCACATCCCTGTTGCACTTTATGCTTTGTCTAACAATGACACTACAAGTAGGATAGCTATTGCTGTAACAGATGCTTCTGGAAACATCCACTACACCGTTTCTGTTCCTGCCTCTACAGATACTTTTGTGGTTCGCCCTAACTGTATTGGTATTTTGAACAATGCAAAAGTTTTCTTGGTAAACAATACCATTAGTTGCACCCTTGGTGGCGCTGTCGGATTCACTGGTAATGTAGCAGGGGCATTTCATAAAGCAACAAATTCTATCGATATGCCTTCTCATAGTACGATTGGCAATTTCGGTATCAATGGGGTAACAACGAATACCGCCTTCAACTATTTAGGCTCTTGGAGTTCTAATGGTTTGCCTAACTATTTAACCAAACCTAATGATACAATTGCTACTGCTTTTTTAAATACTTTAATTTATACCCTTCCTGAAGCACAAAACCTTTCAACTGGTAACCATGCTTCTTTGTTGAATAATAAATATTCAACAGATATAATTCTAACTCAAAAGGCAGATGTATGGATTACTTTCCTTTACGAAAATTGCGGATATTCTAGCTCTATGGGTTACTATGTTTATGCTACAAACAACCCGCCTAAATCTGTTGCTGACATTAAAAACATCACTTTCATCTACCCAAATTGCAAGTTTAATGGTAATGGTGGCGGTTTGGTTGCTGGCAACAAAGTAAAGATTGGAACTTGGGGTGCTGATACAACAATTGGGTTGGTGTTGTATGCAAACGCTTGGAATGGCTCTGGAATAAATACAAATGCACCTGCTTATTTTACAGATTCTTACCTTAATCCAGAACTTGCTAGCTCTGGCAAACAACAGCATACCGTTTTACTTCAATACACAGACCCTACTACCAACAAAACTGTTTACCCAATCTGTTTCGAAGATTTAAACAGGGTTAATGGCGGTAGCGACAACGACTTTAATGATGTATGTGTGTATGCTTCTACAAATCCTGTTACCGCAATTGATGCTTCTCATATTGCTCCTGTTGCTACATCTGTAGATACTGATGGAGACGGCGTTTGCGACCCGTTGGATGCTTATCCAAACGATCCTACTCGTGCTTATAACAATTACTATCCTAGTGCTAGTCAATATGGTACTGTTGCTTTCGAGGATAATTGGCCACTACAAGGTGACTACGATATGAATGATCTAGTTATTAGCTATCAATATAATTTAGTAACTAATGCTAAAAATCAAGTGGTAGAAATATACGGAAACTTTGCCCCAATAGCTGCAGGTGCTACTTATCAAAATGCTTTTGGAGTACAATTGCCATTTACATCTGCTACTGTAAGTTCTGTAACTGGTCAACGTTTAGGTAATGGTTACATCAAACAAAATTCAAATGGTACAGAAGCTGGTCAAACAAATGCTGTAATCATTCCTTTTGATGGCACAAAACAAATGATTTCTAATATTGATGGTAATTCTTTCATAAACACATTAGCTAGCGAACCAAAAGTAAAAGGCGATACATCCCATGTTTACGTTAAGCTTACTTCGCCGCTAAGCAGTATTGACCCATCTACTTTCAATCCTTTCTGTATAAGCAATATGAGAAGAGGATACGAAATACATCTTCCTGGTTCTGCACCAACAAGCCTAGCGAACACTGCTTTGTTTGGCACTGGCAACGATGCTTCTGTTCCTTCTGAAGGTTTTTATTATGTAACAAAAAATAACTATCCTTTCGCTATCAATTTTGCACAACCATTCGCTTATCCAACCGAAACTACCCCAATTTACAGTGCATACCTACACTTTTTGGATTGGTCTGGTAGTGCCGGCAGTACTTTCACAGATTGGTATAGCAACACAGCATCTGGCTATCAGAATACAAATAAAATTTATAATAAATAGTTTTTCTTTGGTGAGGTTTTAAGGGTTCTTTTTTCATTTGCAAGTTAAGGCTGTCTCAAAAGGGCAGCCTTTTACATTCCCCCCCCAATGGTACACGAGATATACAACATGGTAGTGACAATATTTATAATGGCAGAGGCGATATACGAAATGGTAGAGCCAATATCCATAAGGGTACACACCATATTCAAAAAGCTATTTTTTTTGAAAATAAAGGCAGTCAATGAATCTAATTATTGTTAGGCTTTCCAACTATTACGCTTGGCAAGAGCATAGCCAAAATCACTAGTTTTATCCAATAATAACATCTAAATCCTTCCTTTTGAATGCGATAAGTAATTTCTGAAACGCTTTCCCTATTTTTACAGTCTCATCTATCCATTATTAATAATAAAATTGCGATAGACTAGAAAAAATCTTATTTTCAACTTTTCTACTACGATTGTGTCTTTATTATTCAAGATACTTATTTTAGTATTTGATATTATAAACTAGGGATTGTTGCGGATGAGCTATTAAAAAATCTTATGGGAAATTTACCGGTACCATTGAATGAGGAAGGACGCTTAAATGCGTTAAAGGGCTACAATATATTAGATACATTGTCTGAAGAAGAGTTTGATAGACTTACCGAACTTGCTTCAGTAATTTGCAATGTGCCTATTGCATTGGTTAGCCTGATAGATGAGGAGAGGCAATGGTTTAAATCGAGGGTGGGGCTAGATGATTCCGAAACACCACGTAGCATCTCTTTTTGCCAATATGCTGTAGCTGATGGTGAGGTTTTTCAAGTAGAGGATACTCATGCTGATGAAAGATTTGTAAACAATCCATTGGTTACTGGCCCGCCAAACATGCGATTTTATACAGGACAACCACTGATTGACCCTGATGGTTTTGCCCTAGGAACTTTATGTGTTATAGATAGGACACCTAGAAAACTAGGTGATAAACAACTACGTGCTTTAGAAATATTAGCTAAGGAAGTGGTAGTACAAATTGTAAATAAAAAAGAAAAAAACGAACTTAAAAACTACCAACGCCTTTTTAGATTAACCAACGATCTAGTTTGTGTTACAAGCACAGATGGCATATTTAAAGAAGTAAATCCTTCGTTTACAAATACTTTAGGATGGGATGAGCAAGAGCTACTAGGTAAATCATTCTTTAGTTTTCTTCACCCAGAAGATGCCAAAGCAAGCGGTTCTGAAATGGGTAAACTAATAGATAGCAATCGCCCTCTAAGTACCATAAGTAGGTTTAAAGGTAAAGATAATTCGTACAGAATATTACAATGGAGTGCTACTAAAGATACTATTTCGGGTGATATTTATGCCACTGCACATGATATTAGTAAGATTCGTGAGGCTGATAAAAAGCTTAGACTGAGTGAGGAAAGATGGAAGTTTGCGCTAGAAAACTCTGGTGATGGTCTTTGGGATTGGAATGCCACAAGCAACAAGGTTTATTTTTCTGATAAATGGAAATCTCAAATTGGGTATGCGCCAGATGAGATAGCCGATTCTTTTGCCGAATGGGAAATAAGGGTACATCCAGAAGATTTACAAGGCTGTTTAGAAGAGCTAAATAAGCATTTTAGTGGTGTGACAGAATTGTATTCCAAAGAATTCAGGATGCGCTGTAAGGACGGCAACTATATATGGATATTGACCCGTGGTAAAGTGATTGAGTGGGATAGCGAAAAGAAACCGCTTAGGGTAATAGGCACACACACCGATCTTACCGAAAGGAAATTAGCCGAAGCACTTATTGTTAAGGCAAAAGAACAGGCAGAAGCAGCAAACATTGCCAAGTCGGACTTTTTAGCGAATATGAGCCATGAAATAAGAACTCCTTTGAATGGTGTTATAGGGTTTACAGACCTTTTGCTCAGAACAAAACTAGACGCCACACAAACACAATACATGTCGGCAGTTTATCAGTCTGCCAATTCTTTATTGGATATAATTAATGACATCCTAGATTTTTCTAAGATTGAAGCTGGTAAGCTTGACTTAGATATTGAAAGAAGTGACTTATTAGAAATTGGCAACCAAGTGGCTGATGTGGTTACCTATCAGGCACATCAAAAGAACCTAGAAGTATTGCTGAATATTGCCCCGGATGTTCCCCGATTTATTTGGGCAGACTCAATTAGGTTGAGACAAGTATTGGTAAACCTTTTAGGTAATGCGGTTAAGTTTACTAAAGAAGGTGAAATAGAATTGAAGGTTCAAGTATTGCCAAATATTGAGGAAAGCTTAGAAGAGACACGTTTCCACTTTTCTGTGAGGGATACTGGCATTGGTATTCTTCCTCGTAACATGCAGAAGATATTTGATGCCTTCTCTCAAGAAGACGCTTCTACTACCAGAAAATATGGAGGTACAGGACTTGGACTTACTATCTCTAATAAACTTCTGGCACTAATGAATAGTAAGCTAGAAGTGATTAGTGAGGTTGGAAAAGGTAGCACTTTCTTCTTTGATGTTTCTTTCAAAACAATGAGGGGCGAAGCCGTGGTTTGGGATAACCTCGATGATATTAAAAAGATTCTTATCGTAGATGATAACACTAACAACAGGATTATCTTGAAAGATATGTTGGCTATGAAAGATATTTTTTCAGATGAGGCAGAGAGTGGTGCTATTGCTTTAGATAAAATAAAATCTGAAATAAAGTACGATGTTGTCCTGATGGATTACCACATGCCTGTGATGAATGGGATAGATACTATACGGAAAATCCGCCAAAATATAAATTTAGATACTGCACAACAGCCAATCATATTATTGTACAGTTCTTCGGATGATGAAAGCATTAACACCGCCTGTAAAGAACTAGAAGTGCAACAACGTTTGGTAAAACCAATTAAGATAAAGCAGTTATTTGATTCGCTATCTCGTATCAGTAAGGAAAATTTTGGACCAGAAAACTTTATTCTGAAGCAAGAAAATAGCTTTGACTGGCTAGATAAGGTTCCAAGAAACCTGAAAGTATTGATTGCAGAAGACAATATGGTTAATATGTTTTTGGCTAGAACCATTATCAGTAGCTTACTTCCCAACGCCGAGATACTAGAAGCCACCAACGGTAAGCTAGCATTGGACTTATTTGAGAAGGAAAATCCTAATATTATTTTCATTGATGTGCAGATGCCAGACATGAATGGCTACGAGGCAACAGCAGCTATCAGAAGCATCGAAACAACTTCCCGAGTTCCTATTATAGCGTTAACAGCAGGTATTGTAAAAGGTGAAAAAGAAAAGTGTATCAGTGCTGGAATGGATGATTACATAAGCAAACCTGTAGTAAAAGATGCAATAGAGAATGCCATTAAAAAATGGATATTAGTAGACTCTAAAGATAACAACATGCCACAACCAGAAAAAGTGTTCGATATAAACGAGCACATTGACATTGTGAAATTAAAGGGAAGGGTTGGAAATAAAGATGCCATTTTTACCCAATTTATTTCTCTAATAAAAACAAATCTACAAGTGCCAACAACAGAGATGCTTGCAGAAATGAAATCCAAACTGGATAACGAAGATTTAGCTGGTCTTAAAACCGTTGCCCACAAAATGAAAGGAATAGCATTGTCTGCCTGTCTTGATGAGTTGGCGTTCCTATCCAAAGAAATGGAAAGTCAAGAAGAATTTGATAAGGAAACAATGGAAGGTTTTTATGAAAGCATAGAAAAAGAGGTGGCTATCCTCAGAGAAATTATTCCTACGCTTTCATAAAACAAAACATGAAAGTAGTTTTTCTTTGCCCCTAAGTGGAGGAGTTAGGACTCTAACTCCTCCACTTAGGGGCAAAGCTCTTTAAGTTTAGGTCATAACTCCTTTAGTTATTGCAATATCTCCTTTGGTTAGGGCCAAATCTCCTCCAGTTAAGACAATAACTCAAACAGTTAGGGGTATAACTCTTTTACTTAGAACCATAACTCTGCTTGTTAGGACGATGAAAATTAAAATAAATGTAAGTAACTACGGGCTTTATCACCAGACAACCACTGGGAAATACCAATATCAAAATCAATTTGCTATCTTTTTTCTGCTTATTATTATTATCTTTTACTCTTGTGACAGAATTTATTATGCAATGTTATTTTATACAAAAAACAGTTAATAATCTAACCCTTTTATTTTCCTAGTCAATAGCAACTTAATATTACACTACTTAAAGAGTTTATTTTGATAAAAAACTATAGATATATTATCTGCTTGCTGCTAATTGTACTAGGCTATCAGTCTGCAAAATCGCAGTTTGTTACAGTTAGCGGTACGGTATATGATGTTAGTGCCCGCAACCCGATTGAAGCCGTTACCGTTAGAAGTACTTCTGGGCGAGGAACAATTACCGACTCTTTGGGCAGGTATAGTTTTACAGTAAGAAGTAAGGATTCCATCTGGTTTTCTCTGCTTAACAGAAACACTATGAAATATGCAGTTGATACCATTGGCGACCTTAGCAACTTCGATATAAGCATACATCTAAAAGCCGTAGAACTACCCGCAGTAACTGTAAGAACAAGGGATTACAGATTAGATTCTATCCAGAATAGAAAAGATTACCAGAAATATTTTGACTTTAAACGACCTGGTATAAAGCTAAGTTCAGACAATACATATAATCCTGGTGGGGCAACGGTGGGTTTAGATTTGGATGAACTGATAAATATATTCAGGTTCAGACGTAACAGAAACCTCATATTTCTGCAAAACAGACTTATTCAGCAGGAGCAGGATAAGTATATAAATTATAGATTTACCAAATTACTGGTACGCAAGATTACTAAACTACAAGCCCCAGAGATTGATAGTTTCATGAGAAGATACAGACCGAGTTACGAATTGCTGCAACAGTTTAATGACCTAGAACTTGGTTATTATATAGAGCAACACTTTAAGGAATATAGGTATTTGAGAAACAACGGAAGCCTGAGAAAGAAAGACGAATAAGTGTTTAGGTTTAAGTTTACCTTAAAAAGAGACTTATTTAACGGTTGATTAATAAATTTTATAGGTCAATGACTTCTTACCCTATTATTTTGCAACCTGATTGCTATTTTATTTATAAACTAAATTGAAAACCTTTCAGATTTTAAACAAGAAAAATATGAACAAACACATTTACCCGATTATTGCCTTTGTCGTTTTACTTAGCCAGCAACTAAATGCTCAAAAAATAGATTCTACATTAGAGAAATATGCCAATGACTATTCTCAGGAAAAAGTTCACATACACTTCGACAA
The DNA here is from genome assembly GCA_025359725.1 of Chitinophagaceae bacterium. GTDB lineage: Bacteria > Bacteroidota > Bacteroidia > Chitinophagales > Chitinophagaceae > Parasediminibacterium. The sequence goes on from JANYEX010000162.1 coordinate 9,772, forward strand.
AGGGATTTACGATAAGGGAGAAACTATTTGGTTTAAAGCATACATCCTTACGGGTATAGACCTGTCCGATTGCAGCAAGAACTTTTATGCTGATTGGTTTGATGATAAGGGAAATCTTATTTCTCATACTGTTAGCCCTATGTTTCAATCTAGTGCTAGGGGTCAATTTTCAATTCCTGCTAACTACAAAGGAAAGTTTATACACGTAAAAGCTTACACCCAATGGATGCTGAATTTTGATACTGCCTTCTTGTATAATAAGGATGTAAAAGTAAATCAGCTTCATTCCTCTTCTGTTGCAGGGGCTACGGAAGAAACGAAGAAAGAGAAAAAGGCAAACAAAGAAGACAAGTCTTCAGCCCCGCCCAAAACCCACACTACTACCATACAGTTCTTTCCAGAAGGGGGTAATTTATTAAATGGTGTTGCCAATAGGGTTGCTTTCTTAATTAATAATGAGTTTGGATTACCTGTTAGTGCAACAGGAGCTTTAAAGAACAGTAAGGGAGAGTTTATCGATTCCTTTATTACTGAGCATGATGGCATGGGAAGTTTTAGTGTTCAGCCAGATAGTACACAGCCTATTACTGCAACTTGGGTTGATGAGTACGGCGTTTCGCACTCAAATACTTTGCCTTTAGGACAGGACAAAACAGCTGCGCTTGAGGTAGAACCAACTAGGTCTAAGGCAATTTTCTCGGTTTACAGAGCGGCTGTTGTGCCAGAGAGCATGAACATTATGTATGTTATTGCTACCATGCACCAACATGAAGTTTATAAATCTAAAATAAATTTAACCACACGCGTTGCAGCCATTGGAGAGATACCAACTACCGACCTACCAAGTGGCGTATTGCAGATAACCTTGTTCGATGCCAATTATGCTCCAGTAGCTGAGCGGGTAGTGTTTGTAAATAACTACAAATTCCTCTTTACCCCCGATGTTCGTATTACCAAAAAAGGATTGGATAAAAGAGAAAAGAACACCATCGAAATTGAAGTGGACGACTCTGTGTTTTCTAATATGTCGGTGGCAGTTACAGATGCAAGTTTGTTAACCGATGCAAGTTCTAACATCGTTTCAGATTTATTGCTAAGTGGTGATGTAAAGGGACATATCAACAATGCCTCTTATTACTTTGCTAGTAAAGAAGATTCTGTTTTAAGACATCTCGACCTAGTTATGCTTACTCACGGCTGGAGAAAGTTTAACTGGAAGGAAGTTTCCAATGGAAAACTACCGTACATAATCAATCCAAAAGAAACAGAATACATGTCTTTAAAGGGCACTCTCTATGGTAATTTGCACAAGACCTCTATGCAAAACCAAACAATATTCTGCATCCTACAAGCAAAAGATAGTAGTAAGCAATCGTTGATGTTACCTGTAGATCCAACAGGGAACTTTCAGCAGAAGGGTATCATGTTTTATGACACACTACATGTTTATTATCAACTTACTGGCGACAAAAGCCTTACAAACAGGGTAGAGTTACGTTTCAATACGGGTCTTTTGCCTGTGCAATCCAGAAAATACAGTACTGTAACTGCTTCGCCATATCTGTGGGATTATGATGTAACAGACACCATGCTTTTAGAAAGAAGCAAGATGTTTTATGATGTAAAAGAACGTTTGGAAAAACGTTTGGTAGAGCATCAGCTAGCAGATGTTGTGGTTAAAGGAAAAGTAAAAAGAGCAGTTGATATTTTGGATGAAACCTACACCAGCGGTTTGTTTGCCGGTGGCGATAGCAGGCAGTTTGATGCTACCAACGACCCTTTTGCCGCTGCTGCCCCCGATGTTTTCAGTTATTTACAAGGACGTGTTGCTGGGTTGCAGATTAACAATACAGGTGCAGATGTTACCCTTAGCTGGCGCGGTAGTACCCCCGATTTATACTTGGATGAAGTACCAGTTCAAGTAGATCAGTTACGTTCAATATCCATGAACGACGTTGCTTATATAAAAGTATTTCAACCGCCATTCTTTGGACCAACAGGCGGAGGTGCAGGCGGGGCAATAAGTGTTTACACACGTAAGGGTGGCGACATAAAACCAACTCCTGGCGAGGGTTTAAACTTCCAATTGCTAGCCGGTTATTCGCCGTATAAAGAGTTTTACAGCCCCAATTACGAGTATAGCCAAGGCGATAACCTAGAAGATGCCAGAACTACCATATACTGGAATCCTTATGTTTTGACCAATCGCAAAACAAGAACGGTGCAGATAGAGTTTTATAATAATGACATTTCCAAAAAGCTACGTTTCATCCTAGAAGGTGTAAACAGCGATGGAAAACTATCTAGAGTAGAGAAAATAATAGAATAGTCACCTACAAATAAACAGCATCACCATCCCGAAAGGTTATCCTTTTCGGGATGTTTTGTTTTATCTAGTTTGGTTAATGAAGGCTTCGCTTTAAGCCCTTGATGCAATCAGATTTCTCGTGCCTCGAAAAGACGGCGATGGATAATGCTTTAAACACACGCAAAACGTATGCGGCAGCAAAGAAAAGCAACAGCAGCTTTACCTATTTTTTTATTAATTAGAGTTGTCAAATCTAATTTCATCCCTTTCCCCAACAATAACCTGATTTGTTCGCTATCTTTTTAGTCAGTCTTCCATCCTATACGCCCAAATTTTTATTTCCCCAATTGTTAAATTCTGCCTTGCTTTTAGCCTGTCAATTGTTAAAATCATTTGGGTTATTAGGCAAATAATTTTTCTCCGCCCTCTAAGAATTTTTCTCCGCCCTCTAAGAATATTTATCCGCTATCTAAAAAACTTTCTTAGCCCTCTAAAAAACTTTCTCCGCCAGCTAAGAACATTTCTTCGCTATCTAAGAATGTTTTATCGCCCTCTAAGAAAGTTTCTCCGCCCTCTAAAAAACTTTTATCGCCTTCTAAGAAACTTTCTCCGCCAGCTAAGAACATTTCTTCGCCTTCTAATAAACTTTTATCGCCTTCTAAGAAACTTTTTTAGAACCTGCAACTATGGCGAAAGACTAAGTTTTCCTTAGTTGGTGACGAGTATTGAGACCTGATTTAAAAGAAATAATTAAGTTAACAATACCTCAATCCTACACGTATAAAATATAGCAACTGAGGAGTGGGGTAATAAAAAAAAATAAAATGGCAAAAGATCAATTTGAAATAAGCGACAGTCTTTTCAACATTCTGGTAAACCTTATTTACAACACACTTACCGCTATTACGGGGACATCTGCATTGGGCATTCCTACGGGAACTTTTGCAGACTATCTGGCATTATTAACACCGTGGAATAATATCTATGCAATTACGAAGGTAATTACTTGCTAATAACCCTTCCGCCCATTTTGCGCTTGTTGATTTCTTCTTTGCTTAGCTCGCTGGTTTTAACCATGATGCTCGCTTCGCCACCTGAGTGTATAAAATATTTCTTTCCTTCGTAGTTGATAGCCCCATAATCGCCAATCCAACTGTTAGCAAGAACTCGATACGGGTCAGAATCGGAGGCGTTTTTAGTTCTGCCAAAGGTTAGGTATTTGTCGTCGCCTACTTCAAAAGAGATTAAAATCTTATCAGGAAGAACCTTAGTACAAACGCCAGGAGTATTCTTTTTCAGGGTAATGATATTGAGGTTCTTGCCATTCTCAAACCTGATAACGCCGGTAGCTACCTTGGTTTCGTCCTTTAAAATCTCTCTAGAAAGCTCCACGTCTCGGTCAACATAATATTGAAGTTGGGTAAGCTGTGTACCCGTGTTTTCTACCCTTTGCCTTATTTCTGTACTGAAATAGACTTTAGAACTACTACAAGAAACTAATACGGTCGCGATTACTAAAGCGAGTAAAATGTTATTTTTCATTTTATTTATTTTTGATTAATTAAACCAAATTTATACCATAATTAGAAAAACGATTACTAATTAACCACCTTTTCACAAATAAAATATTGATTGGGATTACAAATTTATTGCCTTCTGATAAACTGATGTGATAGCGGACTAGCAAAATCGGGCGGCAACGGATTCTAATAGGTTATCGGCATTATAAAGGCTTACCAATTTCTCAATTACTTTCTCCACCATAGAATCGGGACAACTTGCGCCACTAGTTATCAAAACCCGTACAACCGACTTGTTGGGAAGAAAAGCCTTTGTGGTCAATTGCTCTTTGGTGGTCCAGTTGCAATGGGATATTTCGTCTTTGTTAATTATTCTTTTGTAACTATCAATGAAATAAGTAGGCAGCTTTTGTTCGCACAGCTCTACAAGATGTGATGTGTTGCTGCTGTTGTAACCACCAATTACCAAGGCAAGATCGGCGTCTGTTTCTAGCAAACCAGTTACGGCTGTCTGGTTATCGTTGGTAGCATAGCAAAGTGTATCGCGCGTATCGGCAAAGCGTTCGTTTATATTAGCATCCGTAAGTTGGTAATGTTGCCTAACAACTTGCTTTAGATAATCGGATATTGCTTGTGTGTCGGTAGCTAATTGGGTGGTTTGGTTTACCACTCCAAAACGTTGAAGGTCTTTTGTAATATCAAAACCTTCTGAAAAACGACCTTTAAACTCTGTCTCAAATGTGGCAGCATCCTTCTCGCCAGTAATGTATTTTGCCAGTTCGATAGTTTCCTTCATGTCATTAACTACCACACTCGGAGTATTCTTGGATACATGAGAGAAGGTAGCCCTCGTTTCCTCGTGTTTGGGTTTGCCGTGGATAACGATACTATAACCCTTTTGGGCTATCTGCTCGCTTCTGTTCCAAACCTTTTCTACAAAGGGACAGGTAGTATTATATTTTTCTGTTGGAATACCTTTTTCGGTAAGTAAAGCTTCGATAGCGAGGGTAGTACCAAAAGCAGGAATCAGTACAATATCATCTTTGGTGATGGTATCAAAATCTATCAATTGTTTACCATAAGTATCTTGAAGAAAACGAACGCCACGATCTTCTAGGTCGGCATTAACCTGTGGGTTATGAATCATCTCACTCAAAAGAAAAATTCTTTTTCTTGGATTTTCTTCTATCGTTCTAAATGCAATCTCGATGGCATTCTCTACACCGTAGCAAAACCCAAAGTGACGAGCGAGATAAATTTGTAGAGAGCCAAAGTCTAGAAGAGTAGGAGTAAAGTCTTTCTTAAATTTATCATCAAGCTTTCTTTTGTTCTTGATGGCACTGATAAGAGAGCTGCGATATATGTTTGGAATTGTAAATTGCTTCATAATTGTATAAGAATTTTCGCCACAAAGACAGAAAGAAGCACTAATTATTATTGTCTAATTTGAAGAAAAAAAACTAATTATCAATCTATTTTAACCAGCAATTAGGGTGCTTTCTTTTATTGATGAGCCTACCAAAGTTCTAATTGTTTGTGCGATAGCGTTTGCATCGTAGCCACATTCGTTATATAATTCTTTCAGCGAGCCATGTTCAACCAATCTATCTGGGATACCTAAAATCTTTACGTTTGCCGAGTAGTTATGTGCCGCCATAAACTCTAAAACTGCACTGCCAAAACCACCAACCACTGTTCCATCTTCAACGGTAACAATGTTTTTATATTTAGCAAATACCTCATGAAGCAATTCTTCATCTATTGGTTTTACAAAGCGTATATCGTAATGGGCAGGGTTAATGCCTTCTGTTCGTAATGTTCTGATGGCAGCTTGGGCAAAGTTGCCTGGGTGTCCGTAGCTGAGAATTGCCACCTGTTCGCCATCTTTTAGTTTTCTTCCTTTGCCTATTTTTATTTCTTCTAGCTTGGTTTGCCACTCGGGCATAACTCCATTACCCCTTGGATAACGGATTACAAAAGGAAGCTCGGTACTTTCCAATTGGGCAGTGTACATCAGATTTCGCAATTCCTGCTCGTTCATTGGGGCAGAAATAATGAGGTTAGGAATACAACGGAAATAGGCAATATCATAACAGCCATGATGCGTTGGACCATCCTCGCCAACTAAACCAGCCCTATCCAAACAAAACACAACGGGTAACTTTTGAATAGCGACATCATGCACCACTTGATCGAAAGAGCGTTGCATGAAGGATGAATATATATTGCAGAAAACCTTTAGTCCCTGTGTAGCAAGTCCCGCACTTAATGTAACAGCATGTTGCTCGCAAATGCCTACATCAAAAGCACGGTGAGGCATCTTATCCATCATAAACTTTAGTGAAGAACCACTTGGCATAGCAGGGGTTACGCCCATTATCTTATCGTTCATCTCTGCCAATTCAATCATGGTATGTCCAAAAACATCCTGATATTTAGGAGGTTGTAGGGCGTTGTAAGATTTCTTTACAATCTCGCCAGTAATCTTATCAAACAAGCCAGGGGCATGCCACTTAGTTTGGTCTTTTTCCGCTAGGTCATAGCCCTTTCCTTTGGTAGTAATGATGTGCAATATTTTAGGACCTGGGATATTCTTCAAATCCCTAAGCGTATCAACAAGCTTAGTTATATTATTTCCATCAATTGGGCCGAAATAACGAAGTTTTAAAGCTTCAAAGAGATTACTACTACTACTCACCATTCCTTTTACACTGTCTGCAACTTTATGTACCATCGTACGACTAATACGCCTACCTACAGGCAACTTGCCCATCATCTTCCAAACGTCGTCCTTTATTTTGTTGTAAGTAGGAGAAGTAGAAATATCAGTAAGGTATTCTTTTAAAGCACCAACGTTAGGGTCGATGCTCATACAGTTATCGTTAAGGATAATCAGCACATCACTATCAGCTACACCAGCATGATTCATTGCCTCGAAAGCCATACCAGCCGTCATACTTCCATCGCCAATAACAGCAATGCTTTTTCTGTTTTCGCCTTTATATTTTGCTGCCATCGCCATGCCCAAGGCAGCAGAAATAGAGGTAGAAGAATGTCCTACACCAAAAGTATCGTACTCACTTTCGCTTCTTTTAGGAAACCCACTCAATCCATGATATTTTCTGTTGGTAACAAAACTATCACGTCTACCAGTCAAAATCTTGTGTCCATAAGCCTGATGTCCTACATCCCAAACTAATTGGTCGTAAGGAGTATTATACACATAATGTAGTGCAACAGAAAGTTCTACCACACCCAAGCTAGCAGCAAAATGGCCACCATGAACGCTTACTACATCAATGATATATTGACGTAGTTCATCGCACACTTTGTGCAATTGCTTCTTCTCTAATTTCTTTAAGTCGTTAGGGGAGTTTATTTTTTGTAATAAAACGCCGGGTGTAATATCCATTAAGCGAGATTTTTGTAAAAGTAACGATTTGCTTTACATCAGCAACACTTCTGCAAGAACAGGGGTAGGTTATTATTGTTTGGGATGATACAAATCAACTGATGCCTCAAAGTTTCAGGGTTATATATAATATTTGAAAATTGATACCAAAATCTCTGAGATTGATATATAAATCTTAGAGAATGATACCAAAAACTTTCAGATTTATATATAAATATCCAAGGTTTTGATATAAAACCCCAATGGTGCTGTTTGTACCTATCATTTCTTAAAAGCTGCCTGCAATATGCCTACTTATTTCTAACAATAAAAAACGTTTATGGGTTGTATTTACCTAACAGACTTCAAAATAACCATTGGTAAATAATTTTAATTGTCTGTGTAAGGGTTGCTACTTTTGTCAATAGGATGAAAAATAGAATAGTAGTATATTGGTGTTGCCAGCTTGGTGGATGGCTTACTTATGGATTGTCAATCTTATTATATTCCTTTACTTCCAACCAAAGTTTTACCAACATCATGTACGGCAGGTTGGCAATAGGCATCTCCTTCGGATTTATATTCACCCAACTTTTAAGAGGGCTATTTATTAAGCTGAAACTTCTGCCACCAATGATTAATAAGAAGTGGTGGATATTATTGGCGGTAGTATTTTCTACAGCCATCCTTTACAGTGTCGTAAATAGTGTGTTTGTAGAGATGATACGCATGTATGACCCTGCCATAAAAGTATCTATTGCCAGGCGCACGCTCTATACTTTTTTATCCGACACACCTGTTTTGTTGGCTTGGGTTAGTTTTTACTACTTATGGCATTATATAGAAATTAATACCAAAAGCGATTTGGATAAGGTTCGTCTAGAAAGTTTAGTGAAAGATCTAGAATTAAAAACAATCAAGTCACACATTAATCCACACTTCATTTTTAATGCTTTGAATAGTATAAGGGCATTAGTGGATGAGAACCCAGAGCGCGCTCGTAGTGCCATCACACAACTTAGCAATATCCTAAGGAGTAGTATGCAAGCTGAGTCTTTAGAGTTGGTGCCATTGTCTCGCGAACTGGATATCATTAAAGATTATCTAGCGTTGGAAAAGGTAAGGTTTGAAGAAAGATTAAATATTGAGTATAGCATTCAAAAAGAAACTTTATCCCACCTTATTCCGCCAATGATGTTGCAAACGTTGGTAGAAAATGCTTTGAAACACGGCATAGGAACTTTAAAAAAGGGCGGATTGATAAAGATTTCTTCTGGTTTTAATGATAATCACCACGAAATGAGTGTTCAGAATACAGGACATTTGGTTGAGCCCTACAATATGGATGGCTTTGGTATTGCTAGTACGCAAGCCCGCCTGAATTTATTATACGGAAAAGAAGCGCAGTTCGAATTGAAGGAAATAAGCGAAGGTTTGGTGGAAGCAAAAGTGTTTATTCCGCTTTGAGTTTTTATAAATAAATTAGTGTATCATGACAATTACGGCATTATTGATTGATGATGAAAGATTGGCCCGCAATGAGCTAAGAAAGTTACTATTGGACTACAAGGACATTGAAATAGTTGACGAAGCGGCAAATGTTGATGAAGGATTGGAAAAGATTGAACAACACAATCCAGACCTTATATTCTTGGATATTCAGATGCCAGGCAAGACTGGTTTTGATTTATTGGCAGAATTGGGTAAGCCACCCAAGGTAATCTTTACAACTGCTTATGACGAATATGCTTTGAAAGCCTTTGAGGTTAATGCAATGGATTATTTACTAAAACCAATAGAACCTAAGCGTTTGCAAGATGCAGTAACCAAGATTAGAGAGGAGATAGTAAAAGAAAAGGCAGAGCCGCCAACCATTAACAGAAGTTTATTGAGTGAGTTCGACCAAGTGTTTGTAAAAGATGGTGAACGTTGTTGGTTTGTAAGATTAGGTGAGATAAGGTTATTTGAAAGCATGGGAAACTATGCCCGAGTATTCTTTGGAACGAATAAACCATTGATATTAAAATCATTGAACGCACTAGAAGAACGTTTGGATGAGCGCATCTTCTTTCGTGCAAACAGAAAGCATATCATTAATCTTCGCTGTGTAGAGAAGATAGAACCCTATTTTAGTGGCGGCTTATTGGTTCATTTGCAAGGCGGTGATAAGATTGAGATAAGCCGCAGACAAACTGTTAAGTTCAAAGAAATGATGAGTCTTTAGATTCTATTTTCTATTTGATCATTATATTGGACCTCATTCCAAAATACATTACGCTGTTGCATATCTCAAGTGGAAGGTGGGTTCTTTTAGATTGACAACAGCAGTAATTATCAACCATGTCTTATGATAATTTTTGAGTTTCCCTCTGTATGTCAGTTATGTTATTTTAAAAATTGTACACTGTCTATTTTTATGTTTAATGGGGATTCTTTGTTTTGCTAAAATGGCATTTTCCGCCTTCTTTTCTTTTGTTAGGGGATGTAGCTTTGTGGCTTTATGCGGCATTGTTGCACTAGATGTCTTTCCAATAAGTTAGGATAAAACCCATTATTATCATTATGATGAGTTACTGTTTAAAATACAAGGCTAAGAATGCTGTAGACTTTCAGCGGCTAGTTGGGGGTAAGTTATGGCACTTTTGGGGTTATTTGTCAAAACTAATTACTGTAATAGAATAGTACCGATTAGCCAACCCGCTTAGTAAACGTGTAGAAAATAAACTATCGATAGAAGACCATCTCTTACTGACATTATTTTATCTGCGTCAATATGATACATCTTTAACTGGTCACAACACGCTAGCTTGAGCTATGTACTTTAGTGCAAGACTTTAGTTTCTACAAATCAAATAAATTTGTGGGATGGAAGAAAATCGCAAAGGCAGCCACAGTGTTTATGAGTTGTACGTTCATATTTTATGGGGTGTAAAGTATAAGTATGGTGTTTTGCGTGGGTGATATTCAGTTGCGGTATAGGGATTTGATTCGTCGTATGTGATAGTATGGACATACGAATAATTAAAGGCTTAGTGAGCATAGTCGCCCAGCTTTTACTTCCTTCCATCCGTTGTCTCTTGTGAACAACATGGAACTATCTGCCTCAATATAAAGTACCTCCTTTGGTTTCACAGGCTTCAATGACACCTGCCACAGCGCTTCTTCTTTTGCACAGCTTGACCTGTAGTAATCCGTCACCTTGTTCACCTGCATCGTGCTTATCTCAATGCTAAGAAACCGTTCCAGTATGTCATTACTTTTTTCGTACACATTCAACTGTCGGGCATAAGCAACCAAATTTTGCAACAGAGAACTCATCTGAAACCCATTCACTTTTTGACTGAATGAAAGAGAACAGTTAATGGTTATCTTACCCATGGTCGTCAGTAAAGTTTTTTTACGCTTGTCCTGACTCAGAGTCCCCAAGTTTTTTTCTAGAATCTCCTTGCCCATTTTGTGCAAAATAGAGATAAAGCCCTTCTCGTAATCGTAGAAGTTATCCAACTTGTTCAAGTCATTTATTAAATCATAATGCTTTGATGCCAATTCAAGATATTCCGCTTTTGTTATATCTGCGTTTACCATATAAACGTAGATAAGCGAAAATTATTTATGCACCCGTTTGAATAGAAACCAACCTTACACTCTATATTTGATATAGGTTACGCTGTTTCAGCGTTATGTTCATCGGTTAAACATACTTAATAAATGGAACACCATCACGAAGATTTGCATCATCATGCTCATGGGCATCACCATCATCCAGAGGTTACAAACCTTAATCCTGCGTTTATTATTGGGATAATATTAAACTCGGCGTTTGTGGTTGCGGAGCTACTGGTGGGGTTTTCCTCGTCCTCATTGGCACTTATATCTGACGCAGGACACAATGCTACCGATGTATTTAGCTTGCTTCTGTCCATGTTTGCCTTTAAATTATCTAAGGCAAAAGCGACCAATAACTATACTTATGGATACAAGCGCGCCACCATATTAAACTCGTTGGTTAATGCTATTTTGTTGCTATTTGTAACGGCGGGAATTATATGGGAAGGCTTTTACAGACTACAAAATCCTGTTACTGTGCAGGGTACGATCGTATCGGAAGTAGCTTTTGCAGGAATTTTTGTTAATGGAATTTCTGCTTGGTTATTCTTTAAAGATAGGAAAAAGGACATTAATGTGATGGGTGCTTACCTACACTTACTAAGCGATGCATTGGTGGCTTTTGGGGTGGTTGTTACGGGTATTGCCATTTATTACACACATTTATACTGGCTAGATACGGCGGTTAGTTTTGTTATTGCCATCATGATTTTGGCTAGTACTTGGCAATTGCTAATGGATAGTATTAGGCTTGCGCTGGATGGTGTGCCTAGGAATGTGGATATGAAAAAAGTGGAGGAAGCGATATTGAAATTTAAGGAAGTGAAGAGTATTCATCATGTACATATATGGGCATTGAGTAGTAATGAAAACGCGATGACGGCGCATGTGGTATTGGAGAATAGCGATATTACCATATTTGAAAAAGCCAAGCACAATATAAAGCACGATTTGGCACATCTCAACATACATCACTCAACCTTTGAGGTAGAATCGCACGTTTGCAGTGAGGAATTTTGCAAAGAGGAGGAGTAAAATAAATATGAATTATGAAATGTGAAATGTGGTGCATGACATTAAGAAACAAGTTGCTATTTCTATTTTAAACTCATAGTTCATAATTAAATAAAGAGCATGTCTAAAACATTAATAGTAATTGGGGGTGGAGCGGCAGGGTTCTTCTGCGCGGTTAATGCGGCAAGTATGAATGCAGATTTGCGAGTAATAATACTTGAAAAGCAACAAAAATTACTAAGTAAGGTAAAGGTGAGTGGCGGAGGAAGATGCAATGTTACCCATGCGTGTTTTGAGATAGCCGAGCTGGTAAAGTTTTATCCCAGAGGACAACAATTTCTGAAAAAAGCCTTCCATTGGTTTAATACCAATCATACAATCAGTTGGTTTGAGGAAAGAGGAGTTATACTGAAAACAGAAGCAGATGGAAGGATGTTCCCCAGAACAGATGACTCACAAACCATTATTGATTGCCTACTTAGAGAAGCTACTAAACATAAAGTTGAGGTAATTACGGGCTGCGATGTGGAAACAATACAGCAAGAAGAAGGTATCTGGAAGATAAATACGAATAGTAAAACCTTTATTGCCGATTTTATTTGTGTGGCAGCAGGAGGTTATAACACATTAGCTAAGTTTGACTGGTTGCAACAGCTAGGGCATACAATAGAAACGCCTGTTCCTTCTTTGTTTACATTCAATATGCCGCAAAATTCTATTAAGGAATTGATGGGAGTGAGTGTTCCGCTAGCAGCTATAAAACTAGTTGGGAGCAAGCTACAATCGAGCGGGCCATTACTGATAACCCATTGGGGATTGAGTGGCCCCGCCGTATTAAAACTGTCTGCATGGGGGGCAAGAGAGCTTGCCGACAAACAATATAAGTTCTCTATATTGGTAAACTGGTTGCACGATACCAACGAACAAAAGTTGAGGGAAGAGTGGGGTAATTTAAGAAATGAACTAGCTACGCAGAAGGTTGGCAATAAGAATCCTTTTGGCTTACCCAATAGATTATGGAATTATTTTCTATCTATTTGTGGAATAAAAGAAGAGTTGAGGTGGGCTGAATTACCAGCTGTTAATCAGAACAAGCTAATAACTACTTTAGCAGCACAACTATTTGAAGTAAATGGGAAAACCACCTTTAAGGAAGAATTTGTCACCTGTGGTGGAATAAAATTGAATGAGATTGATCCAAATACGATGCAAAGCAAGAAGGCAAATGGATTATATTTTGCAGGTGAAGTAATGGATATAGATGGAGTAACAGGTGGCTTTAACTTTCAGAATGCATGGACGAGTGGGTGGATAGCTGCAAAGGCAATTAGTGGGCAGTAGTAGAAACAAAAAAGCCACAGTAATTAAACTGTGACTTATTAAGTGGTTGGGTTACCAGGATTCGAACCTAGACAGACAGAACCAAAAACTGTAGTGCTACCATTACACAATAACCCAATCCTTATCGCCTTCATCTCTAAAAGCGGAGTGCAAAAATAGGGGAGTGAAGGTGTAGTAACAAATTTTTTTGAAGAAAGCTACTATTTCCATCAGTTATAAGCTAATTACCCAACCCTTCATTCTCTTTTAATTCCTTTAGCAAATCCACAGCTTCCGACACTACATCGCACATAATGGTGATAAGACTGCCCTTTTTGGCATTATTATACGCATACATAATAGACTCACGTTCATTATAAATGATGGTAAGCGGCAACTCTCTAGGTTGTGTTTCCTTAATCCCATCCACCAATAGTTTTACCATCTCTTCGGCTGTGCGGCCACGTAAATGTCTATCTTGCCTGATAATTATCTCATCAAAATTACGTCCGCTGATACGTCCTAATTCCTTTATGTCATCATCGCGTCTATCCCCAGTGCCGCTTATGATGCCCACTTTTGGACTACCATCTAGTTTACTTATAAAGTTGCACAGTAGCTCTAACCCAGCAGGGTTATGGGCAAAGTCGGCAAGAAACTTAAAGTTTTTAAACTCAAATAGGTTTAACCTACCAGGCGTTTGAGTAGGGGAAGGGATAAAACTACTAAGTGCAGATTTGATATCATCTGCCGATATATCCTTGAATAAATAGGTAGCCAAAACGGCTGGCAAAACATTCATAATGTTATGAGTAGCCTTTCCATCATAAGTAATAGGTATGTCGTTGGCTTTCATAACCCTTATCTTCCAGGTACCTTTCATGATGGTTATATATCCATTCTCATAAACAACAGAATAGCCGCCATTCTTACTATGCTTTTTTACACGTGGATTATTTTCATCCATGCTGAAGTACGCCACATTACAATCTAAATCTTCATGAAGTTTATATACTAAGTCATCATCTGCATTTAATATAGCAAATCCATGCTTGAAAGTAGTGCGAGCTACAACAGATTTTACCTTACTCATCTGCTCAATAGAATCAATGCCACCAAGCCCAAGATGGTCGGCAGATACATTGGTGACAATGCTTACATCGCATTTGTCAAACGCTAATCCCGACTTTAATAAACCGCCTCTTGCACATTCTAGTACAGCAAAATCTACCGTAGGATCTCTCAATACAAACTGCGCACTAATAGGGCCAGTGCAGTCGCCCTTCATCATCATTTGGTTTTGTATATAGACACCATCGCTGGTTGTAAAACCTACTTTTCGTCCCGCTGTCTTACAGATATGCGCCGTTAATCTGGTAGTTGTTGTTTTGCCATTTGTACCCGTAACAGCAATAATGGGTATCCTTCCGTTTGTTCCACCAGGGAATAACATATTCACTACTGGTTCTGCCGCATTGCGTGGCAAACCAACTGATGGCTCAATATGCATCCTAAATCCTGGGGCTGCATTTACTTCCAATATGGCACCGCCTGTTGAATAAATAGACGATTTCAGGTCTTTAGCCATGATGTCTATGCCACAAATATCCAATCCAATTATACGGGCAATCCTTTCTGCCAAAAATATATTCTCAGGATGTACCTCATCCGTAACATCTGTAGAAGTGCCGCCAGTACTTAGGTTGGCAGTGGTTTTCAATAAAACTAATTCATCTTTTGCAGGAATTGTTTCAATTGTATATCCATTCTCATCCAGAATTTTTTGTGTAAACTGATCTACCGTTATCTGGGTCAACACTTTTTCATGCCCATGACCACGACGAGGGTCTTTGTTAGTTTCGTCAATCAGCCACTTAATTGTATTTACCCCATCCCCAACAACGGAAGCAGGGGTGCGCAAGGCAGCACAAATGAATTTATAATTAACCACCAATACCCTAAAATCAAATCCAGTAATAAACTTTTCTACAATCACTCGCTTGCTAAACTGTCTTGCGGCTTCTAGTGCAACCGTGGCTTGTTCCCAAGTGGTAATATTGGTGGTATTGCCTTTGCCGTGGTTGCCGTCAATAGGTTTTATCACCAACGGATAGCCAAACTTAGCAACAGCTTCTTTTAATTCTTCTTCGCTGCGCACAACCGTTCCTAGTGGCACAGGTATTTGGGCGGCAGTAAGTAAGTTTTTAGTTTCCGATTTATCACTTGCTATGTCCACCCCAATATTACTAGTAGTGCTAGCAATGGTAGCCCTTATACGCTTTTGGTGTACACCATAACCCAACTGTACGAGACTTTGCTTGTTCAATCTGATAAAAGGAATCCCTCTTTTGGTCGCTTCTTCTACAATACTTCCCGTACTTGGCCCCAATTGCGTCTCTTCTTTTATCTCTTTTAAGGCCTCAATATCTGCTTGTAGGTTATACTCGGTTCCTTCTATCAACGCCTGGGCTATCCTAAATGAAGCCTTGGCAGCATACACTCCAGCATCCTCTTCTAGGTAGTCGAACACTACATGATACTCGCCTTCTTTCCCAGTTCCGCGCGTACGGCCAAAGCCACAATCCATACTAGCAAGGGTTTGTAGCTCTAGTGCAATGTGTTCTATCACATGCCCCATCCAGGTACCATCTTCTACTCTTTTAAAGAAACCACCTTCTTTTCCTACGCTGCAACGGTGCGAGTACATGGAGGGAAACAGGAGTTTTATCCTTTCTAAAAAGCCATCAATGGTGTTTGTGGGGCGTTGTTCCATCTCTTCAAGATCTAATCGAACCTGAATTAGTTTCTTTCGCGCCACACTCCAATAGTTAGGGCCTTTCAATACTTTTATGTCTATTATTTTCATGATGCTTGTTTGTATTATTTAAATCGAACAAAATCATTCGATACTCAGTGCCATTCAACGGGTTTATTTACTTATCGAAACCAAACTTTTCAATACGGACAATACAAGCGTAAGTATAGAAAATCTCGGGTGGATATCAGATAAAAAGGGGAAAAAGCATTTGATTACCTTCAATTCCTATTTATTGAATAAAAATAAGGGTTAAGTTTTGAATCAAGCATAAATCCCCAAAAAAGATTACCGCCTATACCTATAAAAAGAAAACACAGTAATGCTTTTTTTAGTTCTTTCCTCTTTATTTTCTGTTCCTATATAGCAAATCAAATGTTAAAATCATTTGCCTTATTAGGCAAATAATTTTTCTCCGCCCTCTAAGAAAGTTTCTCCGCCTTCTAAGAATGTTTTTCCGCTAGCTAAAAAACTTTCATCGCCCTCTAAGAAACTTTCATCGCCCTCTAAGAATAATTCTCCGCTAGCTAAGAATATTTTATCGCTAGCTAAGAAAGTTTATCCGCCTTCTAAGAAAGTTTCTCCGCCTTCTAAGAATATTTTTGCGCTAGCTAAAAAACTTTTATCGCCCTCTAAAAAACTTTTTCCGCCAGCTAAACTTCTTTCTTTCAACTTGAAATTACAGCGTTAGGTTTTGGTTTACTCTCTATGGGTGTTCTGTGACTGTTGTACAAACTGAAACAAAATCCTTCGTTCATACCTAATAAACTTTACCATAGAAAAGCCTTTATGTATCTATCTCATAACCGTGTTAAACTTTTATTCAACGCTTAATTATTAAAATATAAACAGCATAAACTAAATAAAAGACTCGCCTTGTATATTAGAATTTTTAATGCTACATTTGAGGTCACACTAACAATTAACGGCTACATTTAAAGAAAAAAGATGTTTTCACTAGAAAGATTTAGAGAGTTGAACGATAAAGTAAAATCACATGACGACTTTCCTGGATTTATTCAAGAACTAAAAAAGACTGGCATTGATTATTACGAAATTTTTTTTGAGGATGGTCATGCAGATTATTATTGCACCAATGCAGTGAAGGTTTCTACAAGCAAGAAATATGATAAACTAACAATTGCTGAAGAAAGCGATGACATACAATTTCTAACATACCTACATTTATTTTGCGAAGAAAAGTCGGATTGTTTTGAGTTCTACAATAATTGCGTAACGGTTGGTGTAGAACGACGAGTAACTTCCATTGAAAAAATGACTAGTATCTACTATAGTAAAGCTGGAAAAGTAATATTTGTAGAGAAAATACCATTGCCACAATCGAAAACCAGTATGGCTTAAACAATACCCTTTTAATCAGATAATCAATCATTTTTATTATTCAAATCATTTAATCAGTGTTTTAAAACATTGTAAGCATTAATATTGTCCCCTATTTGTGATTGATAAAATTGTTTTATGAAGGTATTTAAGTTTGGCGGAGCAAGTGTTCAGGATATTGATAAGGTAAAGAATGTAGCTGGAATAATAGATGGTTATGCCGATGAGCAACTGATGATAATTATTTCGGCAATGGGCAAAACAACCAATGCCCTAGAGAAAGTGGCTGAGGCATTCTTTACTGGCAATAAAGAACAGGCATTGCAACTGTTTACCATCGTAAAGCAGCAACACGTAAACATGGCTAAGTATCTTTTGGTAACGCATTACAACCCATGCTATGCACAACTAACAGACTTTTTTACGGAGGTTGAATGGTTGCTGCACGATAAGCCCGTTCGCGAGTACGATTACTACTATGACCAGATTGTTTGTGTGGGAGAATTGCTGAGTACTTGCATTGTTAGTACTTATTTAAACGAGGTGGGCATTACAAACAAATGGTTGGATATTCGTGATATTGTTAGGACAGATAATAACTTTAGAGATGCTGCCGTAAACTGGAAATGGACTGAAGAGGCAGTGAAGCGTGAGATAACTTTTGAAGATAATAATATATATATCACCCAAGGTTTTATAGGAAGTACGGACGACAACGAAAGCACTACTTTGGGGCGTGAGGGTAGCGATTTTTCGGCAGCAATCTTTGCTAACATACTGGATGCTGAAAGCCAAACGATATGGAAAGACGTAGAAGGGGTGATGAATGCCGACCCAAAAGCGTTCCCTGAAGCGGTGGTACTGCACGAACTTAGCTTTGACGAAGTAATAGAAATGGCATACTACGGAGCGCAAGTTATTCACCCGAAAACAATAAAACCACTGCATAATAAGGGGATACCGTTGCATGTAAAGTGTTTTTTGGATAGTAGCTTACCCGGTACTGTCATCACCAAAAAGAATATAAAGAACCTGCCACCCATCTATGTGGTAAAACAAAAACAAGTGTTGGTACACCTGCATAGTAAGGACTTCTCTTTTGTGGGCGATGAACCCATTATTGCTCTCTACCAAATATTCAAGGATATAAAGATTAAGCCAAACCTAATTCAAACTGGGGCGGTTAGTCTTCAATTGTGTGTGGATGATCGTCAGGATAAATTAGAGCAATTGGCAGCTGCAGCCTCTGCTATTTTCGATGTTCAAATAGAAAAAGGGTTAGAATTGTTAAGTATCAGGCATTATGACGATGCTACCACTGCCAGATTAGCCGAAGGCAAACAAATTATATTGCAACAAAAAACGTTGGATACATTGCAGGTGTTGTACAGGATATAAAACTTTCAATCCCTCACGTTTGCTAAGGAATCTTTTTTGCAAGAACGGATAGGTTCACCGTAAGGTTATCTGAAAGAACTAAGCTACTTCCACCAACATTAAAGTCGCGTCTGTTTAGATTGAATGTTCCGTTAAACAATAGATTATTCCCCTTTGGAATAACTGTAAAAGGGAAAAATACCTCTTTAGAAACTCCCTTAATAGTAATGATTCCATTCATCAACAAAGCACCTTGCGCCGAAACACTAACCTTGTGCGACTCAAAGTGCAGCACAGGAAACTTTTCTACAAAGAAGTATTCTTCTTTTTTCAAATGATTATCTCTTGCACCAATACCGGTATTGATACTTGCGGAGGCAACACTAACATTAAAGCTTGCCGCTGAGGGATTGGCAGATGCGTATTTAATAATTCCTTTTAATCCATAAAAGCTACCTGATGAATTGATGCCAAGGTTTTTAATCGTAAATTTAACCGACGAGGCACTATCCGATAGGGTATAGTTTTGGGCAAATACACTCGCATTTGCAAAAAGAAAAAGCAAAAAGGCAATTGTTGTTTTCATGTTGTTTGTATTGTTATGTTATTCAACTTTAGTAGACAAACAAACACCCAAATAAGTGGCTTTGTTCCTCAATTGGTATATTTTTTTGTTTTTCAATCGCCCATATCGGTGAAATATTCTTTAAATAATGATCAGAAAATGGATTAGTCCTACCTTGCCATCAAATGAAATACTTATTAATTGTTATCGTCGTTTTATCTTGTACTAATGCCTTTTCTCAGGGCGACTTTCTCTTATTAAAAAAGAAAGATATTGTTGTACAATCCTACATAAAAGGAAGTTATTTTACATGCCAGATTACCAATGGACAATGGATAGAGGGGACGATAAAAACTATAAAAGACGATTCGGTTTTTTTGGAGCAAACGAATGTGCAGCAGGTAGCAACATTTTGGGGAACGGCGAGGATGGATACGCTACACTATGGAATTGTGAAGTTGGCACTGCACGATATACACGCCCTCCCTTACAAAGAACATGGTATCAGTATAGTTAACAATGGCTCACTCTTTACGATTGGTGCGGGTGGGTACATAGTGCTAAATGTTATTAATGGATTGTCTCAAAACGAGTCAATTACAACCTCAAAAAACCTTACAAACCTTGGTATTGCCGCAGCGGTTTTTATGTTTGGCGAAATATTACGTTGGACTCATCCTAAGTCTATTGTTTTAGGAAAGAAATACCAACTTTATTCCACTGCAACCGTTCCTTCAAAATAGTTCTTTTATTTGCAGCATGAAGAGTGTAAGCAAATCTAAATCTACTAAGAAAAAACCTACCCTTTGGGGAAAGATTTGGCGTTTTACCAAGCGTCTTTTTCTGTTTATGTTTATTTCTTCATTGATTTATGTAATTATCTGCCGCTGGGTGATGCCGCCAATTACCCTTACCCAAATAAGTAATTCCTTCGATTATGGTTTAAAACGCGATTATGTAAGCAAAGCAAACATATCGCCCAATGCTCGCCTAGCAGCGATAGCCAGCGAAGACCAACTATTTCCAGACCACTACGGTTTCGACTTTCAAGCAATAGAAAAGAGCTTAACGCAAAAGAAACACAAGAAAAAGAAGCTGCCTTTGGGTGCCGCAGCAAGTACTATTAGTCAACAGACAGCAAAAAATATCCTTTTATGGCAGGGAGGAGGCGTTTGGAAGTATATAAGAAAAGTGCCGGAAGTTTATTTTACTATATTAATTGAACTAATATGGGGCAAACAGCGAATACTAGAAGTTTACCTCAATACGATAGAGATGGGGCCTGGTATTTTTGGTATTGAAGCCGCCAGCCAAGCTTATTTTAACTGTTCGGCAAACGATCTTACCCGCCAGCAGGCAGCCATGATAATAGCTTGTTTGCCCAACCCAAAAAAGTTTACCGTTGTGCCACAGAGTAGCAGGGTTTCGTGGCGATACCCGCAGATATTGCGCGAGATGCACAATATAGAAGACGATGAGGATGTACATGCTTTGGTAGTGCCAGCCCCTTAGTTTAACGTTTGCTTGTATTCAATATCCTTTTTATCTATACTTCCAGATGCGCTTCGTAAACATTTGGAAGGGCGGATAATTTTATTCTTTCTACTTTCTTTTTTGGTTCGTACTCAAATACTATCGGTTGGGCTATTAGCTTATAATTGATAATCTCCAATGGGTCGGGGCTATTTACCATTGCGGCATTGATGAATATTGTTTCTTCTATCTTACTAATGTCCGAATGACTATGTGCATGACCAAACAAATGACATTGTGGCTTTGTCTCCTTAATCCTTTCCAATAAATCTTCGCAACCAAAACCACCGTCCATTATACCGGCAGGTGCGCCGTGTGTTATCAGTATATCATTTATTGAAGGTACACCCTCCCACACCTTC
>JANYEX010000191.1 GCA_025359725.1 Chitinophagaceae bacterium
CTACTGTATCTTCTAACAATATAGCAACGATCACGTTCAGTGGAAATACCGGAACATTTGCCGCTTTGGCAACGAATGCAGGTGCAACAACTGTTACCATTATGTGTTGTAGCGAGGAGCAGACTTGAACTGCCGACCTTCGGGTTATGAATCCGATGCTCTAACCAGCTGAGCTACCTCGCCTTTTAATCGGGGTGCAAATATAGGAGGATTGAGTCAAAGATGTTAATAGATTGAGATTAAGGTTGCAGAATAGGTATAACTAACCCCTAACCATTAATAAATAACCACTAAATTCTTATCTATCCTTCCTTAGTTGGGAATGAATAAAGAGGCTGGTGATACTCTTATTCTCGTAAGCATTGCGTATGGCGATGGCAAATAAGTCTGCCACAGAAAGTACTTTTATCTTCTTACTTTGAAATTTCATGGGGATGGTATCGCACACCACCAATTCTTCCAACACGCTGTTTTCAATATTCTCTTGTGCTTTTCCGCTCAATATGGGGTGCGTACACAACGCACGTACACTAACAGCACCCTTTTCTTTAAGTAGTCCCGCAGCTTTGGCAAGTGTGCCGCCAGTATCGCAGATGTCATCAATCAAAACAATATCTTTTCCTACCACATCACCAATAACCACCATACTAGCTATCTCGTTGGCACGCTTACGGTGCTTATCGCAAATAACCATTTCGGTGTTAAAGTAACTGGCTATTTCTCTAACCCTGTTTGTGCTTCCTACATCGGGCGCCGCAAAACAAAGGTTGTTTAGTTTCATCTGCTCAATGTATGGAATAAAGATGGCAGAACTATCTAGATGATCTACTGGTACATCGAAGAAGGCTTGTATCTGGGGTGCATGTAAATCCATAGTGATTACCCTATCTGCACCAGCTGATTCCAACAAAGTTGCTATCAGTTTAGACCCTATCGAAACACGCGGCTTGTCTTTTCTATCTTGCCTAGCATAACCATAGTAGGGCAGTACAGCAATTATCTTATAAGCACTAGCCCTTTTCGCTGCATCAATCATCAGCAATAGCTCCATGAGGTTGTCAGTGGGGGCGCAAGTACTTTGAATTAAGAAAACATAGTCGCCTCGTATGCTCTCCAAAAAGATGGGTTGCAACTCACCATCACTAAATTTCTGTATGTTAATCTTACCTAAGGGCGCACCAAAACGTTGAGCAATTTTAGCAGCTAAATGTTGAGATCCTGTACCTGAAAATATCTTTACGGATGGGTTCATATTCGTCAATGAGCAGCGAAGATAATTTACTGAGGTTTTAAATATTAATTTATTTGTGTTTTTCGGAAAAAAAGAACCATCATTGTACGATTATGAATAATACGTATAAGTGTCAACCATAAAAGATTGGGCTGAAGACGACCGCCCAAGAGAAAAGCTAATCGCCAAGGGAGCTAATGCGCTGAGTAATTCGGAGTTATTAGCAATATTGATAAATAACGGTTCAGTAGATAGAACTGCCGTAGATCTTGCTAAAGAATTATTAGCTAAGTGTAATAATGACTTAAAACATGTAGCATCTCTTACTTACAAAGAAATTGTAGGATTAAAAGTAAAAGGATTGGGAGAGGCAAAAGCGGTTACCATAGTGGCAGCACTTGAGTTAGGGCTAAGAAGAAATGCTTCGGAAAAGAAAAAAGATGTCATTACCAAGAGTAAGGACATTGCCTTGTTTTTGCAGGCACAGTTGGAATATAAAAGTCATGAATTATTTATCGCTATCTATCTAAATACTGCTCAAAAGATTCTACACCACGAAATTATTAGTGAGGGAGGTATTACAGGGACTGTTGCCGATCCAAGAACTATCATTAAAAAGGCTTTGACATATAACGCAGTGTCTATTATTCTTTGCCACAACCATCCAAGTGGAAGTCTTAAACCAAGTAGAGCAGACGAATCGCTTACAAAAAAGATAAGTGAAGCCGCCATACTTTTCGATATAAAAGTGCTAGACCATATCATTGTAAGCAGCGAAGGGTATTTTAGTTTTGCAGATGAAGGAATGATATAAATTAGTTATGAGTTATGAATTATGAGTTTGAAGAAATTGCACAAGCACTAATAATTCATAATTCATAATTCATAATTCATAATTCATAATTCATAATTCATAATTCATAATTCATAATTCATAATTCATAACTCATAACTATTCATTTATGCTTGTGCAGTCGGACCGCCGAAGTTAAAAGGGATTTCCACTTGTTCCATATCTTGTATGGTACCATTGGTAACTTCGAAGCGTTCGATGTTTTCTTTTATTGCCTTCATAAAACGCTTTGCGTGCATAGGTGTAAAAATAATCCTACTCTTTACCTTGCTCTTTGGCGTGCCAGGCATTACACTTACAAAATCGATTATAAATTCCGACATGCTATGTGTAATGATAGCAAGGTTTGCATAAGTACCTTCTGCCATTTCCTCGGAAATTTCTATGTTCAGTTGATTAGGTTGTTGTTCGTCTGCCATGATGTTATTTTATTTTTAAATGAGCAGCAAAGTAAAGTGATAGAAACTGATAATAAGCTTTTTAGTAAAGAATTACTTCTTTAGACTTGTTATAATATTAAATCATTAGTAGAACTTTCCAAACCTACAACTCTCCTATTTAATACTACAATCCTTGCAGATAAATTGAAGTCGTTACTTTTACCGCCAACAATTAAGATTACTAAAAGAAAAATAAATTAATGAGCAAAGAGATTACATCGAGAGAGCAGGATTATTCGCAGTGGTATAACGACTTAATTATAAAAGGTGGTTTGGCAGATTACACTGCCGTTCGTGGTTGCATGGTTATTAAGCCTTATGGTTTTGCCCTTTGGGAAAACATGCGTGATGTATTGGATAAAATGTTTAAAGATACTGGACATCAGAATGCGTATTTCCCTTTGTTCGTTCCCAAAAGTTTGTTTGAAGCTGAGGAAAAGAATGCAGAAGGTTTTGCAAAGGAATGTGCGGTGGTAACACACTATCGTTTAAAAACAGATCCTAATAATAAAGGTAAACTAATTGTAGATCCTGAAGCTAAATTGGAAGAAGAATTAGTGGTGCGCCCTACTAGTGAGGCTATTATATGGAGTACTTATAAGGGTTGGATTCAAAGCTATCGCGACTTACCTATCTTAATAAATCAATGGGCTAACGTTGTTCGTTGGGAAATGCGTACTCGTCTGTTCCTTCGTACTGCTGAGTTTCTTTGGCAAGAAGGACATACCGCTCATGCTACTAAAAAAGAAGCCATAGAGGAAGCTGAAAAGATGCTTGAAGTGTATGCAGACTTTGCCGAAAACTATATGGCTATGCCTGTTATAATGGGAATCAAAAGCCCTAACGAGCGTTTTGCGGGTGCAGAAGAAACTTATTGTATTGAGGCATTGATGCAAGATGGAAAAGCATTGCAAGCAGGAACTTCTCACTTTCTAGGACAAAACTTTGCCAAGGCATTCGATGTAAAGTTTAGTGATAAAGAAAATAAACTCGATTATGTATGGGCAACAAGTTGGGGTGTAAGTACTCGTTTGATTGGTGCTTTGGTTATGGCACATAGTGATGATGATGGATTGATATTACCCCCAAGGATTGCTCCTTTACAAGTAGTTATTGTGCCAATCTATAAGGGTGACGAGCAAAAGGGAATGATTGATAATAAGGTTAATGTTATTATTAAAGAACTAAAAGATCTTGGTATTAGGGTGAAATATGATGACAACGAGAACAGTCGCCCGGGTTGGAAGTTTGCGCAATACGAGATGCAAGGTGTTCCCGTTCGTATTGCCATTGGTGCACGTGATTTAGAAAATAATGTAGTAGAAGTAGCCAGAAGGGATACTAAAGCAAAGACATCGGTAAGTATTGATGGAATTGCTTTTTACGTAAAAGAGTTGTTGTTAGAAATCCAGTTGCACATTTATAACAAGGCAAAAGAATACCAACAAGCACATATTACTCCTGCCAATACTTGGGATGAGTTTGTAGATTTATTAGATAATAAAACTGGCTTTATCTCTGCCCATTGGGATGGTACTCCTGAAACAGAAGAGAAGATAAAAGAACTGACAAAAGCTACCATCAGGTGTATTCCTTTAAACAATACTCTGGAAGATGGAAAATGTATATTAACGGGCAATCCTTCTACACAGCGGGTTTTATTTGCAAGGGCTTATTAGTTTGATATAAAATCTTTCCATAAAAAAAGTCCCGAGGATTTACAAATCTTCGGGACTTATAGTTTACAGTAACTTCCTCCCCCCTAATCAAAACTCTGGTTAGCACTTGCTGCTAGTTTCTGCAATCGTTCAAACTGTGCAGGGTCAACATCATTATAAAAGTAATAGATAGGGTCTACAGGTTGCCCGTTTCTGTGTACTTCGTAGTGGCAGTGCGGTCCAGTACTCTTTCCTGTACTACCCACATAGCCAATCACATCCCCACGTTTTACGCTTTGTCCACCTCTCGCTTTTACTCGAACCATGTGCCCGTAAAGTGTCTCGTATCCATAACCATGATTTACAATCACATGATTACCAAATCCACTATTATCAAAACCAGCCATCTTAACCGTACCATCGGCAGTGGCATAGATGGGCGTTCCTTGTGGGGCAGTAAAATCTAATCCAGCATGAAACTTTCTTACCTTATACACTGGGTCAATACGGTAGCCAAAACCACTTGCTACCCTTGTCAAATCCTTATTACTAACGGGCTGTATGGCAGGTATAGACAGTAATAGTTTCTCTTTATTTTGTACCATCCCCGTAATTTCATTATAACTTTTATCCATAAAAGCCGTCCGTAGGGCTAGTTTATTTAGCTGATTGCCAATGCCGGTAATGAGCTGATTCTCACTTAGTCCCTGCACCAATTTTACTTCTTTACTCTTCTCCATCGTTTTTATACGAACACTATCGGGTATCGGTGTCGATTCGAAAATGGCTCTGTAAACCGTGTTATCCCTGTTTTCTAGCTCATCCATTTGCTGTTGCAATTGCATCACCTTGTCTTGCAGAATGGTATAATCGTCCTTCAGGGCAGTATTTTGTCCCATCAATTTCTTTTCGTTTGCCGAAGGAAAATAATGATAGATAAGGTTTACACAGATAAAAGCAGTAACCAACGATGCCGCTACAAACCCAAATATCCTAAGCATCCGCACCCTAAAAGGCGTCTCTACTTTCTCGAACCGCAGTGTATTTGTGTTGTAGAAATATTTTATTTTCTTCATTTTCTTTGTTTAATCTGATACCATCCAATTTTAATTAGTAAATGTCAATATCCTGTTTTTACTTCAACAAATATTTCTTTACGTCCGACAGATGATTCTTTACGTCCGACACGTGGTTCTTTACGTCACGTGTGCTATGAAAATGAACACTATTCTTAATTAGTCAACCCAAAATTGCACCTTTTATCTAGTAACTTGTAACTTGTATCCTGTAACTTATGTCCATTTTTCGCATCAGACAATTAACTTCGCCGCCTTCAAAGATAATTTTTTAAGGTATTACTCATCATTTTTAATAAACAGGTGGCAATAATGACAAGCGCAGCAATACGTCAACAGTACTTAGACTTCTTTAAAAGCAAGCAACACCAGATAGTTCCTTCGGCTCCGATAGTGATAAAAAATGACCCTACCCTGTTGTTTACCAATGCGGGCATGAACCAATTTAAGGATTTGTTTTTGGGTAATGGAAAGCCGGTGCACAACCGTATTGCCGATACCCAAAAGTGTTTGCGGGTGAGTGGCAAACATAACGATTTGGAAGAAGTGGGCGTGGATACCTACCACCATACCATGTTTGAAATGTTAGGCAATTGGAGCTTTGGCGATTATTTTAAGGTAGAAGCCATTGCATGGAGTTGGGAATTGTTGACTGAAATATATCAACTGGATAAAGACCTTTTGTATGTAACTATTTTTCAGGGAGATGAAAAAGAGGGCTTGCCAAAGGATGAGGAGGCATATAATGAATGGAAGAAAGTGATTGCGGAGGACAGGATTTTGTTGGGCAATAAGAAAGATAATTTTTGGGAGATGGGCGACACAGGCCCTTGTGGACCTTGCACTGAAATACACGTGGATTGCCGTCCCGATGCAGAAAGAAAATTGGTGGATGGGGCAACATTGGTGAACAATGACCATCCGCAGGTGATAGAGATTTGGAACAATGTATTCATGCAGTTCAACCGTTTAAAAGATGGTTCGCTACAACCCTTGCCTGCACAACACGTGGATACGGGAATGGGCTTTGAGCGTTTGGTGCGGGTGATTCAACGCAAGACTTCCAACTACGATACCGATGTATTTACTGGGACTATTGCTGAAATAGAAAAGATTACGGGCAAACAATACGACTTTAGCGATACCAAACAAGCCATTGCCTTCCGGGTATTGGCCGATCATATCCGTGCTATTGCCTTCACGATTGC
>JANYEX010000211.1 GCA_025359725.1 Chitinophagaceae bacterium
TAGGAGCTAAAAAACAACAGAATAGTAGTAAAAATTTTCTTTTTTTAATTGAAAAAGAAATATTTAATAACGATACCCTATTAAAATAGGTGTTTAATACAATAAAAATTATGCATACTTACATTGCAGACGCTGATAGTGATTTTAGGAAACAGCTTGCTAAGTTTTGCGAGAAATATCCCGAATATAAAGATGTACTAAAAATAGATACTGATATCATTGATAAATTGAACGCAGCAAATTTGATGGTTCAGTTTATTTTTAATCAACAGGATGATTTAATTACCGTTGGTAAAGCATTTACTTCGTATAAAAACCTACTACGTTCGGGTAATAGCGACGATGTATTGGGCAAATTTCCTGTTTTGTCTGCCTATCCTACGGTGCAGCCTCCACTTTGCGATGCCAATGCCGAAGGATTATTGAGGGCAGTGGTTCAGGCTTGTGTAAGCACAAAGAAATTAACTAACGACATGGGTATTGCGCTAGGCATTGTAAAAGCAACCCAACCCGCTACCGATTTAACCGCTGGCACACCAATCCTTACGGCAAAATATGTTACTGGCGGACATCCATTATTAAACTGTATGATTGGTGATTATGAAGGATACGAAATTTGGAAAGACACGGGCAAAGGATATGTCTTTTTCAATGTGAGTAGTTCGCCCAGTTTTATAGATAAATCGCCGTTGCCAGCCTTTGGAATAAGTGAAATTTGGAATTATAAGATAATTTATCGCTACAAAAATGAGCAAATAGCAAACTGGAGCGAAGTAGTTTCTATTACTGTAAAGGGAAGTATTTAACACCCCATAGGCATATTTACTAAATGACATTACGCATATTTATTAATTGTTATTAGTGTAACTTTTTTCTCAACACATAGGCACAATAGAACCATAGAAAAGGACAAATGAGTAAGGAACCGTTTCACTTCAAGGGCACATAGAATGGAGAAGCTTATAAAAACTAATTATGCCTATGCGTTCTAATCTAAACTAACATTAAATACTTTGTACCTAGTGTAAATGCTGTATAACTTCTTTTAAAAAGTTGTTAGTCAATGCTACAAAGTAGCATTTCTATGTGAGCTTATCTTTTCTAAGCTTTAAGCAAGAATGCTATTTCTTCTATGTTCCTATTGTGCCTAATGTGTTAAATTTTTGTCTTCTTATTGAATTTATTTAAGAAGTAAACATTAGCCCCTAATCTTTATATATGTTTCAAATTAAGCAGCTACTTATAAAACTGCTCATGAGAAGTAAAGAACTTATTCCCATATAAACTCTTTTATCGCCACATTCATTTTTTCTTCCTCTTCCCACATACCCATGTGCGCCGAATGAGCTAGAATATGAACATAGCAAGTGGTTGGTTGGTGCGCTTGCTGCAAACTATCTTTTAACGGCACTACAATATCCTGCCCACCAGCAATAATCAATACAGGAACTTGGCTTGTTTTAAGAATATTTGTTCTGTCGGGGCGGTTAATCATTGCCCTGTAATAACACTGTAAAGTTTTAGTCTCGAAAGTTTTAGCTTTTTCAATCAATGCTTCTACCCTATCGTTATCTTTTTGTTTAAAGGCAGAAGTAAACAAATTGGGCGTAGCTACTTTTAAAAAGTGATACCCGCCATATTCTTCCATTACAGCAATTCCCTTTTTCCTCGTTTCCTTTTTCTCATCGCTATCGGCAAAAGAGGTAGAGTGAATCAGTCCAAAACCAAGTAACGTATTAGGATATTTTTCGGCATACGCCAATGTAATATACCCGCCCATACTATGCCCAAGCATTGTACATTCGGTCAGTTGTAAATGTTGCAACAGCGCATGAATTGACTCAGCGTAGAAGTCTATTGAATCTAATAACTGTATATTTTCCCCTGTAAAATCTTTTTTCTCTATTGCAGATTTACCGGACCCAATAATATCTGGCACAATAACCATCGCTTCCGACTGCAATGCTTCCACTTGAGCATCCCAAACAGAGCCATCCTCGCCAAAGCCATGCAACAAAACAAGGGGAGTGCCACTACCCGCCACGCGATAGTGAATAGTGAATGATTTATATTGAAAATAAGCTTCTTGCATAACCGTAATTTATTAAAAAATATCTTTTACCACATAGGCACATAGCCACATAGGATAAGTTTTTTTTGATTTAGAAAAAGTAATCGTTTTACTTAAAGAACACATAGACTGGTATATTAAATGGAGATTATCTTTTCTATGTTTTCCATTGTAAACTAACCTAAAACCTATGTGCCTAATGTGTCTATTGTGGTTAATTTTTTTTGCCCATCCCTCTTGTCAACAATACCACATGCCATCCCAAGAGCAACAAAGCCACAAAACCTAATGCCTTGTATAAATAATCGCCGTAAAGAACATAAAAAGTAATTTTATTGGTAATGGGTATTGGGTATTTAATTACCGCTGCCTTATCCCATGGTTGCGAGGCTTTTATATTGCCATAATCATCTATCACCGCACTAATCCCTGTGTTGGCACTACGTGCAATCCAACGCCTTGTCTCTATAGCGCGCAACCTAGCATATTGCAAATGTTGTTTATGCCCCGGAGTATTGCCCCACCAACCATCATTGGTAATAATGGTGATAATATTTGCCCCACGACCCACATAACTAGATACATATTCGCCATAAATACTTTCATAACAGATAACAGGAGCGGGCTTATAGGTATTCCCCGCAAGGGAAAAAACTTTACTGCTATCACTTCTGCCATAACCGCCCGTAGTGCCACCAAACTTCTCGAAGATTGGTACCATAAAGTTGAGAAAAGTAGGCATACTCTCTACGCCTGGCACTAATTTACTCTTGTCGTATAACTGTATGGGGGTATTTACTTTGGTATATAATGCGGCATTAAAAGCATCGTAGTAATAACCATCCTCCCCTTTGCGGCAAGTAGCAGTAGCCTTTACCATTCCGTAGTTTTTAAAGGTCTCTATGCCCGATAAAAGGGTAACATTGGGGTGGCGTTGCAGAAAAGCAAACACAGGTTGGTAATAACCATTGCTAGTAATCTGGTCTTGAAACACAGGCAGACTCAAAGCTGTTTCGGGCCATACTATTAACTCGGTAGTGCTATCCATATTTCCCTCACTTAGAGAAACAAGCTTTTGTATTTCGCTGGTGGCAGTAGAAATTTCGAATTTCTCATAAGGATCTATATTAGCCTGCACCATCAACACATTTTTCTTGGTAGGAATACCAGCCTTTTGTCCTTGCACCAATAAATAAGAAGTAGCTATTGGGGCGGCAATCAATATCACTGATAATATTGCCAATCCTGCCACTGCCTTTCTGTTGCCTATCAGTTTTGTAATTAATATTTTAAATAGAATATTAGCCAGTAATACCCACAATGTTCCGCCGCCAATGCCTGTGTATTCGTACCACTGTACCCAATTAGGATTTGCGGCAAATACATTACCCAAACTTAACCAAGGCCAACTCAATTGCCAGTTTAGGTGGATGTATTCGAACAGCATCCAGTAGGCTATTAGCGAAACGTACCCTACTGGGCGACCATATCTTTTAAGCATTACATGGTAGCCCCACCAAGGCAAACACATTAATAAACTATTAGCAATAATGGCGGCAATACTGCCTACATCGGTACTATTCCATATCCACCAAGTGGTAGCGGCATTAAAAACAAGTAGAGAAACAAAAGAATATCCAAAGAAACTAAGACGGCTCTGGGTATTGTCAGCCACAATTAGCAGTGGAACAAACGCAAAGAATATTAAAAAGCAAAACGGCGACACAGGCCAAGAACCATATAATAATACTCCTGCCAGTAAACTTAAAAAGAAGAATAATCCCTTTTTCATGCTTCAAATGTAAGCGTTACTCTAGTTTGTTTTTTATTACCCATTGGGTAGAAAAAAGGATATGCCGAAAACTGCTTATGATTCTTTGTTTCAAGAATACTTTTTTCTAATTATAAACCATAAAAGGAAGGTTTAACTGAGGAAATTACAAATGATTGCAGTAATGTTACAATCAGATTTTTGAGAGTCAATAATTGATAATAGAAATACACTTTATTTATTTACTACTCAACCACTACCCTATCCTGCGCAAACCGCTTTCCATCTTTAAGTACTTGCACTTCGTACACACCAACGGCGGGATTTATCTTATTAAGAAGCATAGACTGGGTATTGATAGCTCCTGTGTTTTGTATTTCTTTGCCATAAATTGTTCTTCCTAGCATGTCCTTCATCACTACCTGATAGTTTCCTGCAGGCATGTTACCAAACTGTACCATTAAAACCTTACTGCTTATCACCGTAGGAAAAATCTTTACATACCTATTAATTGCCGCACTATTATCCAACTGGATGGTTCTGCTGTAAGTACTTCCTCCACCGTCTATTGTCTTTATTCGGTAATAATTAATTGCTGCGGAAGGCGTAGAATCTACCGCATGATAGGCTTTCAAGCCAGTTGCCTTAATAGTAACGATGGTGGCATAATGTATGCCATCAATACTTTTTTCTACCTGATAAGAGATAGTGTTAGCCTCGCTTGCTACTGTCCAATCTATGAAAGCTTTATCATTAATCAACCTGCCATTAATGTTTGTAAAGGTTACAGGCAGCGTAGAGGTTGGTCTATTAATCAACAATTGAAATCTACCACCATTACTACTCAAAGTATCACTGGTGATGTTGAAACTATAAGATGGAATGGTAATAATATCTTGTTGGGCATGTAAGAAGTTATCATTTAGTTGGACAAAAGCAGACGAATCGAAGCCAGTAATGGCAGTGGCATCTAGTATAAAACTACCCGTAGCATTGCTCTTTACCCGCAACGGTACAGTATCCATTGTAAGGTTAATAGGGCGAGTAGCAATAGCCATTGATATGCCATCTTTTATACTAGTTAATGTCTGATTTGCATTACTAAACGACTCGGCATCCCAGTTGGCATCATAGTGCTTGCTGCCCTCACCATTAAACCTTACTACTATCTCATCTAGCCTAATATTGTTGGCAGCATTAAGGTCTAGCCTGATAGACTGCCCATTATCCGAACCAAAATATTGTGTGTTAGGAATAGTGCCACTCACCTTATGGTTCTCATGAAAGACCACACTTCCACTAATGTTTGCCTGAACAAAGAACGCCTGTCCGCTAGCTATATAATCACCATGGGTATTATCGTAACCAGTAGCACCATTGGCAATTGCCCCCTGAGAATAGGTAGAGAAATTGCCATTACCAAACGGGCTAAAAGTCCACATTTTGTTATTAATAATACTACTATTGCTAGTCTAAAAGGCGGTATAACTAATCTGGCTAGGGTACGGATTGGCAATAAGCGTATAAGCATGGGTGGCAGGATTATTAAGTGCAACATGAACATCGCCAGTAGTTAATGTACCCGCAGCACTTAATGTAACCGCTTCTGGCGCAGTAGGATTTGCCTGACCTAATTGATTAGCACAAATTACCGTACCGCTGTTTCTATTACCCCTAATGTTTATTGAATAACCGATGCCAGGAGTCAGGTTTGTTTGTTCGGTATTAGGGACACTTATATAAAGGCTACCATTAACTGGCGAGGCAGCATAAGTGTACATGCTAGGGCTATTTCCACTGGTACGATCAAAGCCGTTACTATTATATTTATCAGTACTGCCACCATCTCCCGTAGTGCTGCCACAAACAGCTCCACCTGTTCCTGAGCCGCTGATATAAACCTGCTGCTGCCATGCACCTCTTATTAATTGAGAAACAGAACTACCTATAAAGCTATACTTACGGGCAGTCTTGGCAGGGATGTATCGCTGAACAATTACATTGCCAGTAATGCTTCCCGATACTTGATTTACCCTAGCAGTACCTGCACTATTAGAGATTAGGGTTAGGTAACCATTACTAGCCAGTGTACCAGCAAGGGAGGTTACAGTACCCAATACATTCAAAGTATTACCCAAAGAAACTGTGCCAGCGGTATTAATAGTTAGATTATTAAAGGTTTCGCCAGAGGTTTTTGAGATAGTCTGCGTGGTAGCACTATTACTGTTAAAGATAATGGTGGTATTAGCATTGGTAAATGTTCCCGCATCAGACCAATTGCCGGTAAGTGCGAGAGAGGTAACGGCAGTTCCGGCAGCGAGTATTCCGTTTATACCTACTGTTATGTTACCATTAACCTGTGTAGCACTCGTTGTTGATATACCCAAGTTTAGGTTAGCCTTTGTGGAGTTGATAGTACTACTATTAACCGTATAAGACCCACCAATTTGTAGTGCCCCATAGGTATTGCTAGCATTATTTAATTGGAGAGAAAAAGAGCCACTATTGAGAATAACGAAAGAATTTGTAATAGTATTGAAACCTGCAATTGTTAAATTACTTGATTGCCCAATACAATTCCAAATAACATTACCAAAGGTTTGGGAGATATTGGCAGGATTACTCGTTGTAATTCCAGTCAGGTATAAATAAGAATTAGCGTCCCAATTTGTAGTTGGGATTCCAGGTGAAGTATTAGCTAGTTCCAAAACTGCATTTGCCTGCATGGATAAACTACCAGTATTTAACAGGGAAAAATTGGATGCTGACATTTTTATGTAGCCGTAGTTATTGACCACACCAGTGTCATTCACTGAACCACTAGTAACCAACAAACTAGCATTGGAAGCCGTAGTAGCAGGTGCAGATAAGGTAGCAGAACCAACATTGAGCGTGCCCGTGGTATTAATAGTTGCCGTAGAGGAACTCTGAATCTGACCACCATCTGAAATATTGACAGTACCTATTACTTTTAATCCGTTTGATTGTACAACTGTGGTTGAAGGAACTGTAAAAGAACAACCATTGCTAACAGAAAACAAAGAAGTATTTTTATAACTATTGCCTGATGTTAATGCTACAGAAGACCCCACCGTTCCATTACCTATTTGTACTGACAAAGGTATCCCTGCACCTGAACTAGCATTTGGCTTCCACTCTGAACCTACTGGTTGTGTGGCACCAGTATTATAATAAAGATTTCCATTGTAAGTTGGGTAATTGCCTGTTACTGTAAAGGCAGAGTTGAGAGAAAAGTTCCCCGTTAAATAAGGGGCGGTTGTAAATGTAATGGTACCTGTAGCATTTGAGTTGGTAGTAATAGAGTTAATTGTATCAACATTTGACCCATTGAATGCAATACTTCCATTGAGATAGAAAGCTGTTGCTGTATGCTTAAAATATCCATTATTGGTAATAGTACCGCTCATCGTAACGGAAGATGAACTTATAATGATACTATCACCCGTATTGTTTGTAAGATTGACGTTGACATAACTCTGCCCACCCAACGTAGTTTTTCCATTGTTAATAAAAGACAGGTTGGTGTAGGTATTATTGTTACCACTAGAATAAGTGCCATTATTAGTTAAGGTGGCTCCTGAATTGAAGGATGTACCCACATTGGAAGTAGTGTAAGAAGCACCAGCATTGATAGTAAAGGTTTGAATACCACTCACAGATGTTGCCATCGTAACCGCATTATTAATAGTTATTGTATCCTTAGCAGAGGTACTATTTGGAGGTTGTACACCACCTAGCCAAACAGAATAGTTATTATAAATAAGAGAAGGGTTATTTCCACTACCATCATTCCATTTGCCATCATACCTAGTAACATATCCTGCAACGTAATTGCCATTGAAACTAGTGCTACCCACTTTTACAACACCAGTAGAGGCCGTAATACTGACCAATACCTTAATCATTGTAGGTAAAGTTGATTGGGCAGTTAAAACAGTGGCTGCTTGTCCGCCTACAATAACATTTGTGGAGGTCTGAAAGTAGTTACCCGTAATAGTAAGCGTATCACGAAGGAAAAATGTACC
>JANYEX010000244.1 GCA_025359725.1 Chitinophagaceae bacterium
CGATATTGTTAGCATTTACAGCAATTGTAAACACATTAGCAGCTAGTTGGTTTGTGTTAAGAATTTAGTGTTAACACTTTACCGTTAATGGGTTTGCTTTTAGGGAATATCTAATTGGTTTAGCAATAAAATGGTTGCTAAAAGCGATAAAAGCGAATGCTTTTGG
Source organism: Chitinophagaceae bacterium (assembly GCA_025359725.1). Classification (GTDB taxonomy): domain Bacteria; phylum Bacteroidota; class Bacteroidia; order Chitinophagales; family Chitinophagaceae; genus Parasediminibacterium. The sequence goes on from JANYEX010000244.1 coordinate 167, forward strand.
AAGATAGTTGTATGCTTTTGGAGGAGAGTTGTATGCTTTTTGGGCAAAATGAAAGCACATTAGTTGAATAATTTTTAATATTCTACTTACTCGTATTATCTTTCGTCTCAGCATATATTATACATTGCATGATACAATTGACTGGTTCATAAATAAAATCTTTCTTTCGCCAAAGGTTTTTATTAGAATGATCGTCATATTGTATGATTGATGAAAGCGGTGCAGTTTCTCCGTATCATTCTTATCTGTTTTATTAAAAAGTAATACTAGTTGAACGAGCAATTATTGATACAACAACTGCATCTTGGGGTGGTTAGTGCCTTTGCCCATTTGGTGGATACGTATCAGCATTTGGTGTACAGCACGGTATTGGGCATTATTCAAAGCAAGGAAGATGCGGAAGATGTATCTCAAGAAGTGTTTATTCAGGTATATCAATCGATAAAACAGTTTAAGGGTGAGTCTAAATTATCTACCTGGATTTATCGGATTGCTATTACTAAGTCGCTGGATTGGCAACGGAAAAAGACTAGAAAGAAGCGATTCGCTATTGTAGAAAGATTGTTTGGCTGGGATGATGATTCAAGGGGATATGATCCGCCAGAGTTTCATCATCCGGGTGTGGTGGTTGAGAATAAAGAAAAAGCAGCAATATTGTTTAAGGCAATGATGAAACTGCCAGAGAATCAGAAAGTAGCTTTTACGTTGAATAAGGTAGAGGGGCTGAGTTATTTTGAAGTGGCAGAGGTTATGCAGGTTACGGAGGCATCGGTGGAGGCATTGTTGCACAGGGCAAAACAAAATTTAAGAAAGGAACTGAAGAGTTTCTATGAACAAGATAAATAAGACTTTATGGAAACGTTTGACGAAAACAACAAGGCTTTTGATGAAATTATCAATAGTCTAAACGGGATGGATAGGGTAGAAGCCCCTCCATTCTTCTGTACCAGATTAATGGCGCGGATTGAAAAAGAAGTAAACGCACCGTCGTGGATAGAGCAAATTATTGGGATAATGACACGCCCTACTTTTGCAATTGTTACCTTGTCTTTATTTGTAGTGATGAATATGGCTGCTATTTCTTCTGTGTTAAAAGGAAAAAAGCAAGCGTCTTTGTCTAATAATAATACGGATGCTTCACTGCAATCATTTGCGCAGGAGTATGACCTGTCCGTTTTTACATTATACACAGATTCTAAAGGAAATTAATTATGAAACAGACAAATACAAAAATAATGGGGGTAGTTATCTTGGTGTTAATAATCCTCAATGTAGCTACACTTACATCCATCTGGTATCATCATAAACAAGAAATGGATGGTACAGAATCGAGGAAAAGGGGAGGGGCTGGTAGTTTCCTAATAAAAGAACTTGGGTTTGATAGTGCCCAGAAGCTTGCTTATCAACAACTGCGAGAGCAACACCAAAAAGATTTGAGAGCGATAAGAGAGCAGCTTAAGGATGGTAAAGAGGCATACTTTGGGTTATTGGCAGATAGTTCTGTTTCGGAAGCTACAATAAAAGCATCAGCTCTGAAAGCTGCTGGCATGGAACAAGAAATAGATATAGAAACCTTCCATCATTTCCAAAAGGTAAGGGCATTGTGTACCCCAGAACAAAAAAAGAAATTTGATACTATAATAAAAGATGTAGTAAAACTTATGGGACCACCTATGCAGCAAGGTCCGCCACCACATGGCTTGGGCAGAAGGGATGATAACAGACAAACGCCACCAGATGGGGATAGATTTCCGCCGCCACCAGATGGTAATCAGCCACCACCGAGGCAATAGTTAAATAGTTGCTGTGATTTTAAAATAGAATGGATAAAGTGGCTGCCAATTAATTAAACCTTTTGGTAGTAACAATAATGTTAGGGTTTATCTAGCACCTATTAGTTTGGCAATTAGGAATGCTGTTCCTGCGGCGGCAGCACCTATAAACATAACTTTCAGTCCACCAATTAGAGGGTTAACGCCTGTAAGTTTACTTTTGAAGTAACCAAATATAAATAAACAGATTAGGGTAACACCTACTGATACTTTCAGCGCACCAAAAGCTGTAGCGATAAAAAAGTATGGGCTTAGAGGCACCAGTCCACCGAAGATGTACGAAACCCCAATATTGAAGGCACTCTTTCTTGCACGTTTAGGGTCAGGCTTATCAATCCCCAATTCGTGTTTCATCATAAAGTCTGCCCAACGGTCTTTGTCTTTAGTTATTTCTTCAACGGCTTGGTCTTGCAGCTGTTTACTGAATCCCCAGTTTCTAAAAATGTCCCTTATTTCTTGTTCTTCTACGTCAGTCTTTGTTTCTATTTCGTCGTATTCTTTCGCTAGTTCACTATTATAATGGTCTTGCTCGGTTTTCCCAGCTAAGTAACCGCCTAATCCCATTGCTATTGACCCTGCTGCTATTTCTGCAATACCTGCAATAGTTATTAGCCCTGTATTACTTACTGCACCACTTAACCCGGCTGCCAAAGCAAAAGGAACAGTTAGCCCATCGCTCATGCCAATAACTATATCGGTTAATAAGTCTGAGCTCTTTAAATGCTTTTCGTTGTGATGGAGATGAGAATCGTGCATAGGGCAAAAGTAATAGTTAGTGGTTAGTTATTAGTGTATAGATGTCATATTTCATAACTAACCACTATCTTATGCTGGAAAATCTGCCCCTATTGTAGTCGCTTCCCAATTATCAAAGTCTGTTTTGAGTTGCTCTAGTTTTAATCTTGCATTCTTTAATGCAGCCACCCCAAGAAGTAATCTTAATGGTGGATGTTCGCTTTCAACAACTTTAATAATTGCTTTTGCAGCACGCTCTGGGTCGCCAGGTTGATTACCACTATATCCCCTAAAGTTATTTTTGTTTTGATGTGCAGATGGTGCGTAATCATCAATAACTATTGAGCTATTCTTTGCAGATCTACCTGCCCAGTCTGTACGGAAGCCACTTGGTGCTATGATGGTAACTTTAATTCCTAAATGGGCTACTTCTTTTGCTAATGATTCAGACAATCCATCCACCGCATATTTAGTAGCATTATAATAACCCACGGCAGGGAAAGAAACTAGTCCGCCGATAGATGCAACATTAAGTATATGCCCACTTTTTTGTTTACGCATAATAGGTAATACAGCAGTTGTCATGTTGCCCAAGCCAAAAACATTAATCTCAAACATCCTGCGTATCTCTTCTTCCTCACTCTCTTCTATTGCGCCAAAATAACCAATACCAGCATTATTAACCAACACATCAATGGTTCCAAAATGATTTACCGCTGCTGATACTGCCGCTGTAATCTCTTCTTTTTTGGTTACATCTAGCTGCAAAGCCAATGCTGTTTCGGGATAATCTGCTGTAATGTCCAACACATCTTCCTTCTTTCTCGATGTCACTACCGCCTTGTAACCCTTTAGTAATACTTCTTTTGCCAGATTTCTTCCAAAGCCTGTGGAGCAACCTGTTATAAACCATACCTTACTCATATAATTAAAATTTTAGACGGCGAAAGTAATGGATTGGTTGGTACTAAAGGTTACTATATCGGTTATAATATTCAAGATTAAGGTATGCTTTTGAAGTGTTAAGAACACATTTAGTGGAAAGGATTGTGTATTCTGCAGGATTAAAGTGATTAATAAAATTAGCGAAGGGAAAAGTGTTTTTAATCCAATCACATAAACCTCATCTAATAGGAAATAAACATTTTATCATCAGAGAAAATAATCTCTAATCAATAACGAATTAGTGTGATAAAAAAAGCGTATGCACCAATGAGTTGCATACGCTTTCAATTAATTGATGAGTATGTTATTTTAAATACCCGAGTATCTTCAACATGCTTTGTGCTGATTGTTCTTTTGCATAAACCCAATCTTCCAAAACACCTTGTTTGTTATATTCTATAATAATATGCTTAGGTGAAGGGATAAGGCAGTGTTTAATACCCCCGTAACCACTTATCTGATCTTGATATGCACCCGTATGGAAGAATCCAACATACAATGGTTCCTTATTGCTTTCCTCCTCGCCCTTATAATTATTAGTTAGTTTTGGTAAAAACACTTCATTTATATGTTCCTCGCTATCATAATAATCGTGACTGTCGCAAGTGATGCCACCTAGCACCACCCGATGATATTCATTATCCCATTTATTAACAGGTAGCATCAGGAACTTCTCGCCAATGCCCCAAGTATCGGGAAGGGTAGTGATAAAAGAAGAATCAATCATGTACCAACACTCTCTGTCGTTCTGTACTTTCTGACCAATTACACTGTAGATATGCGCCATGCTTTCACCAACAGTATAGCTACCAAACTCGGTGAAGATGTGTGGCATAGCAACCTTAGCCTTCTTGCAAGCACGCTTGATGTTGCCTACAATCTCATTAATCATAAATTGATAGTCGTAATCAAAACCAAGAGAATGCTTAATAGGAAAACCACCACCAATGTTTATTGAATCTAATTCAGGGCAAATCTTTTTCAGTTGGCAATAAAGATTTATTACTTTGTTCAACTCACTCCAATAGTAAATGTCATCTTTAATACCCTTATTCAAGAATATATGAAGCATTTTTAGTTGAAACTTATCTTCAAAACCTTCAATCTCATCTACATAAAACTCTAATATATCACGCGGTCTAATGCCCAAACGAGAAGTGTAAAACGGGAAGGAAGGTTCTTCTTCTGCTGCAACACGGATTCCCAATTTAAAAGGAGCCTTTACCGTCTTACGGTAAGCATCAAGCTCTTCCTTATTATCCAAAACGGGGATAACATTTTTGAAACCACTGTTTATTAATCTTGCAATACGGTTGGTATATTGTTTTTGCTTGTAGCCATTGCAGATGATAAAAGTTTCTTTATTTATTTTCTTTTTAAGATAAAGTTGGTTAATAATCTCTATGTCATAAGCATAAGAAGTTTCCAGATGAATCTGATGTTTCAGTGTCTCTTCAACAATAAAAGAAAAGTGGGAACTCTTTGTACAATAACAGTAGTTGTAAGAACCTTCGTACTTATGTTTTTTGAATGCTTTATCAAACATGACCTTAGCCTTATTTATTTGCATCCCAATCTTTGGCAGATAAGTTATTTTAAGTGGTGTTCCGTATTTGTCTATCAAAGCCTTGACATCAACGTTATTGAACATCAAATACCCATCATCATTCAATTTATAACCTTCCTGAGGAAAGTGGAAGGTCTGGTTCACCAGTGAGGTGTAAGAATTGTTCATCTAAGAACTTGCTTTAATAAGTGATAATAAATTGTGATTAACCGCTACTACAAAAGACCTTACCACAAGGAACACTACGAGAAAAACACAGGGCTATCAAAGTTCTTTTAAATATTCCCTTCAAATCTTAGTGTCCTTTGTTGTAAATCATTGTGTTCTTAGTGGTAAAACTTCTTTAAAGAAGGCAAAAGTAATGGTTTGAAACACATAAGGCATAAAAAAAGCTGAAGGGTATTTCTTCAGCTTTTCTATATTCACCACAGGTTAAAATTACTTAACAGATTGTACCAAAGCCTTGAAGCTTTCAGGGTTGTTCATAGCCAAATCGGCTAATACCTTACGATCCAAAGTGATACCTTTTACATTCAATTTATGGATAAACTGACTGTAAGTAATACCTTCCTCACGAACACCCGCATTAATACGAGCAATCCACAACTGACGGTATTCTCTTTTCTTCAACTTACGACCTACATAGCTGTAAGTCATTCCTTTTTCAACAATATTTTTGGCTACGGTATAAACGTTTTTACGTTTACCATAAAACCCTTTGGCCTGATCGAGAATTCTTTTTCTCCTTGCCCTTGATGCTACTGCATTTACTGAACGTGGCATAACTTATAATTTTTTGTATTAATAGATTAAACTACTAACGAATGGTTTTAAAATATTTTTCTTTTTGCTTCGTGTGATTCCGTTGTTATTTCAAACGTAACAAACGTAAAACGAAGTCTTTGTTAGCAGAACCTACCATACCTTTCATTCTAAGGGCACGTTTGCGTTTTGTAGATTTCTTGGTTAAGATGTGGCGTTTGAAAGCCTTTTGAAAAGTGATTTCACCAGTGCCGGTTAATTTAAACCTCTTTTTTGCACTTGAATTTGTTTTACCTTTTGGCATAAAATAATCTTGTA
>JANYEX010000158.1 GCA_025359725.1 Chitinophagaceae bacterium
AGGACGGGAATATGGAGAGATTGAATTTCCGAAGAGGTCTATTGTGCAAACAAAATACCACCCCTGCGGGTACACATCCGGTGGGAATTACCCCATTTTTGTGTAATAACCAATATTTAACGTGTAATATCGAATATTTAACGTGTTATATCGAATATTTAATGTGTTATATCGAATATTTAATGTGTTATATCGAATATTTGACGTGTTATATCGAATCTTTAACGTGTTATATCGAATATTTAATGTGTTATATCGAATATTTAACGTGTTATATCGAATATTTAACGTGTTATATCGAATCTTTAACGTGTTATATCGAATATTTGACGTGTAATGCAAAATCCTTGAAATTACAGAGCGTAGCCACTTGGCGAATGAATGTCGGGGTCTAGTTCATAAATCCTTCAATACGCCTGTGTGCTACCATTACATAATTGGGATGTATAAATTACATTCCTAACCTAATCTGCTATATCTTCACACCATGAATCAACGTTATTATTCCTTGGATGTGTTTAGAGGGGCTACGGTTGCCTTGATGATTCTGGTAAATAACCCAGGCAGTTGGGATTATCTTTATTCGCCTCTCGACCATGCGCCTTGGCATGGTTGCACCCCTACCGATTTGGTGTTCCCATTCTTTCTTTTTGCCGTGGGCAATGCCCTTGCTTTCGTAATACCGCGTTTTGAAAAGGAAGGTACTGCTTATACTTTTAAAAAAGTATTAAAAAGAACGTTACTAATTTTCCTCATCGGTTTATTCCTCAATTGGTGCCCTTTTGTAAAATGGAATAACGATGCGCTTGTGGCTAAACCTTGGGAATTGGTAAGGATAATGGGGGTATTGCAGCGCATAGCTCTTTGCTATTTTAGTGCGTCGTTATTAATCTATTTTCTAAAGGTTCGTGGGGCTTTTGTAGTTGGTTGCATCATTCTTTTATTATACTGGCAGGTCTGTCTCTGGCTAGGAAACCCCGAAAGCCCCTATAGTTTAAGTGGTTATTTTGGTACAGCCATAGATAGTAAGTTATTGGGAGTAAGCCATTTATATAAAGGCGAAGGCGTTCCTTTTGACCCAGAAGGATTGGCGAGTACTCCTGCCGCAATTGTGCAGGTTTTGTTTGGCTACTTAATTGGTCAATACATTCAATCGAAAGGAAAGACTTATGAGATGCTATCTAATCTTTTCGTTGCAGGAACAGTACTCGTTTTGGCAGGCTATTGTTGGGATTATGTATATCCTATCACCAAAAAAACATGGACAAGTAGCTATACAGTTTATACCACTGGGCTAGCCACACTAACTCTTGCCATCCTCATTTACCTAGTAGAGTTTAAGAATAAACGGGGTGCTTGGAGCCGTTTCTTTGATGTATTTGGTAAGAATCCGTTGTTCATTTTTGTATTGAGTGGCTTTCTTCCTCGGGTTTTAGCATTGGTGCGTTGGGTAGATCATCTAGACGAAACAGGGAAGAACGTTTATACCACCCCTTTTAATTGGTTTTATTTACACGTATGTAAGAATATTGCTACCGACCTAAGGATTGGTTCCTTGTTTTATGCTTTATGTATGATTGCTTTTTACTGGTCTATTGTATTTCTACTGGATAAAAAGAAGATTTATATAAAGGTGTAGTTATTCTTTTAGACAGTTACAGAATGACTTTCTACTTTATTACTTCGAAACGCTATTTTTACCAAATGAAATTATTGTCTGTTATTCTTCTTGCTATTTTCATCTGCGCGTCTGTTTCTTCTTGCAAAAAGGAAACTTACACTACCAGTAAAATGGCCTCTGTTTACTTGTCGGTAGATACTTTAAATTTTGATACTGTTTTTACAAAGGCAGGATCTATTACCCAATACTTCAAGATTTTCAATAATAACAACCAGAAGCTTTTGTTGAATAATGTTCAACTAATGGGTGGCGCAAATTCCTATTTCAAACTAAATCTCGACGGTTCAGCAGGTACCTTTTTTAATAATCAAACGATAGAAGCCAATGATAGTTTGTATGGATTTGTTACCGTAACTATCAATCCCAATGACTCAATTAAGCCCTTTACAATAAAAGATAGTATTAGGATTATCTACAATGGCGACACTACTTTTCTTCAATTAAGAGCAAGCGGACAAAACGCTAATCGCCTAAATAATATTACCATAACACACGATACAACATGGACAAATAATCTTCCTATTGTAATATCGGGCGGGGTAACAATAAACAGTGGTGCAACATTGACTATCACACAAGGAACAAAAGTTTATTTGAATCAACATGCCCCAATTATTGTAAACGGCACATTAAATGCACAAGGGAGTAATGATAGCAGTGGGGCAATAACGTTTTTATGCGATAGATTGGATGCGCCGTACAATACCCTACCTGGTTCATGGCCAGGCATTTATTTTACAGCCAGCAGCGAAAATAACCTGTTGCAATATTGTATTATAGCCAATTCCAACGAAGGGGTTGCAGTTCAATCGAATGCAGCCAACGGCGCTACTAAACTTACATTGAACCAATGTATTTTTAATAATGTAAAAGATGTAGCCATTAAAGGAACCAATACTAGTATTGTTGCCAACAACTGTTTGGTAAGTAATAGTGGTAATAATGTGCTACTATATAGCGGTGGACATTATATTTTCGACCAATGTACAATTGCCAGTTATGACAACAGCTTTGTATCGCATGTAAACCCTGTGCTAACCATTACCAATAGCGATTCGAATAACAATGCCTACCCATTAAGCTGTACGTTTATTAATAGTATATTGTATGGTGGCACTGGTTTCGTATCGGACGAGGTAGTTGCAACCCAGAACACAATGTCAACTTTCGATGTAACTTTTAATAATGTTTTGTACAGGGAAACAAATACACTGAACAAAGCAATAGTTCAAAACAATTGCCTTGTAAATATGTCACCAATGTTTAAGCATACAACAACAGATAGTAGTTCGTTCAATTTCCATTTAACCGCAGGTTCTCCCTGTATAGGCACAGGAATGACAAGCCTTACATTAATGAATGATTTAGATGGTTATCCACTTAGTGCGCCTCCAACCCTTGGTTGCTATCAACGATTACAATAAGAGAAATATGGAGTATGAGTTATGAAGTATGAGTTAACTAAGCATAGTATTTTTTAGGTCTTAATACATAAAGCATAATCAACATTTCATATTTCATACTTCATATTTGCCTTACCGCACCTTAAATCGCATCCCCACATAAAACATACTTCCGCTAATCGGCCCCCAAACCATACTACCATCAAAGTAGCTGCTAAAGGGATGTGCTCCATCAATAAACAACTGTTGCTGCTTGTAATTAGTCAGGTTTTCTCCACCAACGTATACCTCCCATTTCTTACCCCATTGCTTGCTCATTTGAGCAGACATTTGGAAATAAGAAGGTGAATTAGCCAGCATCTGTAAGCCAACAGGATTGGCAGCAGTATTAGGCAAACGTTTGCTACTGAACCATTGTGTGGTATAATCGAACTTAAAATGATTTTTGGTTTCATAAGCCAAATTTATAAACGCTCGATGCTTTGCTGTCATTGGCTTTTCCATCAACATCCCATGATAAGTTGTTTGTACATCCAACCAACGATAAGCAAGCCGCATATCCAGACGGGGTATTAACTCATAATTACTTTCTACCTGTATACTATTTGAAAATGATTTGCCATTGAGGTTATAGAAGTTTATCTGATGTGGGTTTGCATCCACATCGGCAATGGTCTGGCTAGTAAAATCTGTACGGTAAGCGTCTATCCCAATAGAACCCTTACGGCTGTTAATTACAAACTGATGGGTTAGGTTTACACCATAGTTCCATGCCTTTTCGGGATTTAACCCGTAACCATAACTGTTAGTGGGATTGAGGATGCTGTATTGCCTGTTACTAACAAACAAACCTGTATTCTCTGCAAATATATTAGCCACCCTAAACCCAGAACCAGCCGAGAAACGAATGTTTATCTTGGGGGTAATGTCATATTTTATATGTAAACGCGGCGTGGTTATAATTCCAAAGTGATTATGGTAATCTTCCCGCAAACCTAATATAGCCGTAAACTTATCGTTGGGCGAAAAGGTATATTCGAAGAAAGCCCCTGGCACAGTCTCAACCCTTTTGTAGGTATTGGCAGTAAAGGTCTCATTGTAGTTATCGTTACTAAAACTCAATCCAGTCCTGAATTTATGTTCTGTTGTATGAATGATGGACTGATAGATAAGGTTAGCATAAATAGAAGATTGTTTACCATTGTATTGAGTGAGCCCATAATAGGAATTGTTGGCATAATCCTTTGCTGAAAATATAAAACCGATGCTTTTATACTTCTTTCCTGCAAATACATACCCCAATTTACCAAAGGCTTCATATTGGGTTACATCTATCCCCACGCCATATTTGTTGGTTGTCAGTTTATCTGTTGATGGATTAAATTCGACTTCGCCAGCCCGTCTGTTATCGTTCAATGCCTTAATGCCAAACTGTGCAATCAGCCCTTTATTATCAACATAACGCCACCTATTCATCATGTTCAGTTGATGCCCGATGGGGATGTCTAGAAAGCCATCATGGTTATCATCAGTCTTCATGGAAGTATTGTTGGCATGTGTAAACAAGGTTGTAGCCCAACGGTTATTGAATTTATGGGTATAATCAACACTTGCTTCCATCCGTCCGAGCATGTTGCCATAAGTATTTACAAACAGTTTCTCTGCCCTGTCTGGTTTCTTTTCTTCAATATTTATTTGCCCTGCAATGCTTTCATAGCCATTCGCTACAGAACCTGTTCCTTTTGTAACCTGCACAGATTCCAACCAAGGACCAGGAACAAAAGTGAGTCCATAAGCACCTGCCAAACCGCGTATCTCTGGTATATTCTCGGTGGTAATCTGGGTATAGTTGCCAGACAATCCCAACAACTGTATCTGCTTAATTCCCGTAACGGCATCGCTGTAAGCCACATCTACCGATGGAGTCGTCTCGAAGCTTTCGGATAGATTACAACAAGCTGCTTTGGCTATTTCTCTTGTGCCGATATTGAGGGTATTCAGTGTACTCGTTGTTGATACGTAAGCGGCAAAGGTGTGTCCAGATTTTACGGTAACCTCTTCTAAAGTCTTAGTCTTGTCATTACGTAATATTATCCTTATATCTCTGGTATTGGATATGTTCAGCGTATCGGCAACATACCCTACATAGCTAACTATCACCTTTGCAGGCAATTGATGGTATGCTAATATGAACACACCCTGATTATCTGTCACTACGCCCCTGTCTGAATTAAGTAACTTGACTGTGGCATTGGGAACAGGCAACATATCGCCCTTTTTACTTTCTAAAAATACCACACCAGTAATGGGAGTAGGCTTGTTGGCAGCATTTGTAGAGTCGGATGATATTTTTGTGCTAGGCAAATCTCTTTCATACTTACAACAATTGGGTAGCTTGTTATAGGCAGCATCAGTTGCTTTTATCTTCCGTGTATCATGCCCAACTGAGGCAAGTTTTTGTTGTATGGCTGGTATTGAGAACTTAGTACTATCATAAGTAATGGTTAGTATCTTCGATTCAATACCCCAGTCTGCCTTAGTAATACCAAGATCTTTTATGGCATTTTCTATCCGATCCTTGCATTGGCTACAATTGCCAGAGACTATCAATGTATCTGTTTTTGCATTTCGTCTTTGTGCTGCGGCTGTAATAACAAACACCATCATGCACAAAAGAACTATATATATTCTTTTCATTTTATTTAGAATTAATTATGAGAAATATGAGTTATGAAATATGAATTATTAGTTATAATTCACAATGTCATAACACACCCACTTATCTCCCTTGAGGGGATAGTGGTTCTCAAATTCTAAATATGCAATAAAGTATTCGTTGGGAAGGTTGGTTGGGAGGAGGATATACAAGTGGATGTTTGACGATGGCAACCTGTTCTTCATTTCTATTGGCGGTAATACCATAATCATTTACAGAAACTATTGCAGAACAATAAGGAATGCTTAGGTGTCGCACCACTGTCTTGTCCTGATCGGTGGTGAGTTTAATACTTACTATTTTGTTAGTGCAGCAGCTTTTAGATGTTGGTTTACATTTATCCACAGGCTGAGCCGCAGAAATAGAAATATGGGAAAGTTTATGGCAACAATAGAAGAAATTAAAACTTACACCCAATGCAGAAATCGCATAGACTGTGGTGAGTAATATGATGAGTAGCTTCTTCATGTTTCTTATTTGTTAACCGTTATACCGTCAACCGCTAAGGCACCAGCGGCTAAGCAGTATGTCGGTAAACGTTCTATCCCTTTTTCTTCCTATCATACTGGCAGCAATCATCCAGTTTCTTGTAAACTTCGTCGGTAGCAGTGGCGTCTTGTGTATCGTAGCCAGCTTCTGCAATCTTTGCTTGAATCTTCTTTGAAGTCGTCTTTGATTGGTCGTAAGATACTGTCAACACTTTAGTATCTACGTTCCATTTCGCTACAGTTGCCCCTGCTGCGGTGGCCGCCTTTTGTATATGGCTACGGCACTGAGCACAGTTTCCATAAACCTTAATTGTTTCTGTCTTTACAGACTGAGCATTTACTACGAAAGCGCAGAGTGCCAATGCAATTGTGAGGATGATGTTTCTTTTCATGATTATTTATTTGTTTTATTCGTTTGCTTGTACTAACCTGTTAGCATGACTATTTGTTCATTAAAAAACAAAGATAATGAGGTAATAAGATATTTAAATGATTTTAGCATACATCAAACCAAATAAAACGCCCTATTGAACAGTTAATCTAGCGCACCAGAAAAAAAGAGGAATGACACGATGTAAGGTTCAACGTATTCAAACCAAGTCGGTCGTCATATTGAGGTACGAAATATCTAACCGAATAATATCCATGTAATTGTAAGAAAATTAGCGTACGGTACAATCCTTTTAAATCAGTTAATCCTACAAATCATGGTTCAGACAATTTGTCCCTGTCCCCTAAAGGACGACATGGAGGATGGGATAGTGGTTATTTATTAGTCATTGGTGGTTAGTAGTTAAGATATCTACTACAAACCACTAATAACTAATCATTAACCACTAACAACTAACCACTAACGTCTAAAATAATAACTTTCTCTTTGTAAAATAAAAGAACTATCACTGCTACACAGCGATGGTAAAGTAAAGTCCAACGCAATGGGT
>JANYEX010000312.1 GCA_025359725.1 Chitinophagaceae bacterium
GGTTTGTTGGTAAGTTTGCCAAATACTCCACCATAAAATCGCTCTCGAACCTATCGGGTGCGCCTACTTCTGCTTCGGTGTAGGGGATAAAATGATTCACTATACTCCATTGTTTACCATTCCACTCCAGGTTGTTGGCACTTGCCGTTCGTTGACACCGATTAAACAACATCCATATTAAACAATCACTTTTAAATTCTTCGGTTAAGGGTTCAGTGGGTTGTAAGAATTGGTCTCGGTCATTTAACCATGTTGGCGCAACAAGCCTTCGCACGGAAAATATTATAGCGGCTTGCCAAAGGTTTTCTTTTGTAATGTAAAACCCATTACCCCCACCATACACTGATGAATAAATTATGGTTTGCTGTTCAGCGTGTTGCAAATCATTAACCCCACAATACATGTATGCAATTGCATTGTTAGACCATGTTTTTACACGAGGATTTGTTTCCGATGGTGAAATTGAATTTCGAAGTGGAATTGTTTCTTCTTTGTTTGCTTTTGGTCTATCTAACCAAACATTTAAAAAGGTACTATTTGGTAGGTTATAGAACGCTTTTCCTCCAATAGGTTGTGCATTTTTATCTAAAACATCTACAAATATTTCCGTAATTGGTGTTCTTACTGATGCCGCATGATTTGTTTTCCATACTAAAAACCCAATCGGAAACTTACCAGTTAATCCTTCAAATGCTTTATTATGAACAACAAATCCACCCAAATATTTTGCATTCCAAACCTTTCTAAACTTTTCAAAGTTTGGTGCATTTACATATTTCATTGTACTGAACATGGCAATCGTTGCAGTAGGAATCTCTTCGCCAATTCTTGCTAGAAACTGTGTGAACAATTCATTACTTGCTTTCCCGTAGTCTTTCATTACAAATGATGCAACTTTTGTTTTTGCAACACCTTCTTTATTTTCTGCTTCAATACCCTTTGCAATATTCTCGAAGTTTGTTGCTTCTGCATACGGCGGATTAATCAACACCAAAATCCTCTTTCCTTCTGCAATCGCTTTCCGCAAGCTTTCGGGTACTCTATGGGTGAGGGTATAATCTATCGTCCCAAAGTCTGTAATGTCATCATTCAAATAATCGTACTGAAACCTAGTGGCAGCCACACAGGTTTTGGTTGCCCGCATCACATCCACATCGGCACTGTCCAGCGTACTCATAAATATGTTGCGTGGGTTGCTGTGCTTTACTTCTAGGTTGCCCACGCCGCAGCACATATCCCAAACAATATATTCCTTCTGCCAGTTTTTGCCCAGCGTTTCGGTTAGCTTGTCGTAGGCTTTGTCCACCACAGCAAGCGGTGTATAGAACGCCCCCTTAAAACTGCGCTCGTCTATCGCTATCAAACTATCCCTGCGTTCTAGCAGGTAATTGCGGTATTCTGCCTTTGGCGGCTTGTGGTAGATAGCCCAAAACTGTCGGTAGCCTTCCTTGTTGCCCAGTTCGTACATCTTTCCGCCAAGGCTAAACACGGGGCTATTGTTTTTGTGCAATAGTTCTGCGGGTAGGTTATCGTGGGTAGATACGGTGCCATCGTGCATGATGTCGGCAAAAAACAAGAGGGCATAATCTTCTTCGCCCACGCCTTTTATCTCATGCCCAATCATCAGCACCCATTTGTCGAACACTTGTTTCAGGTTGTCGGGCGTAATCTGTGTGCGGATGATGTCGCCGTTTTTAATGGCATTCTTGATGGTACTGATAAATTCTTCTTCATTGGTTTCTATCTTGAAGCTAACAAAGTGAGTGCCTATATGTGTACTGATGGCATCGAGGGCTTCTTGCGTATAGTTACTGGCACTTTTGCCCCACTTCACGGTTTTCTTCTCCAAAAAAGGCAACACATCCGTACTCTTCATGATGGCAGCCTTCTTGGTATCTATCACACATAAAAACGGCGGAATGGCTTCTCCCTTATT
The DNA here is from genome assembly GCA_025359725.1 of Chitinophagaceae bacterium. Classification (GTDB taxonomy): domain Bacteria; phylum Bacteroidota; class Bacteroidia; order Chitinophagales; family Chitinophagaceae; genus Parasediminibacterium. The sequence continues at coordinate 1,937 of JANYEX010000312.1, forward strand.
TAGGGCTTGCTGCACATAATGTAGCAGTTGGGTAAACATTTGGTAGGTGCTGTGCTTGTAGCCATCCTTGGCTTCAAACCATATTTCCTTGGTTTGTATATCGTAAAGGTTCTTCTTATAATCCTTTAGTCCCAGTGCTTTTATGTAGGCATCTTTTACATCTTCCTCGCTAGTGGCACGCTGTAGTTTCTCGAAAAGGCTCATAGTTAATACTTTATTAAGTTGTCAAATCTAAAGAAATGAAACAATACATAAACAAAAAAAGGTCAAAAGCCTTCAGTCTCTCAACCTCCAGCTTTCAACCTCTTTTAATAATTTCCATCTTCAACTCATCACTCATCACTCATAGTTCATAACTAATTACTTACCAGTTCCTGCTTTGTTTCCACCCATTTAATTATTTTTTCTGCTTCCTTTAGTCCTAAAACAGCAACCTCTGCACTTGGTACACCATCATACCCCATTTCAAGATGCAACAACGAATAGGCTGTAGCAAAAGCATATAGAATCTTTTTATCGGTTTTTGCAAGAACCTCTTTATACCATTCCACACTCTTTCTCCCTTTTTTCTTATCCCCAAATAGCCCATCCAATGCAACCAAAACACCGTTGTAAGCAGTATTTCCAGCCATTTTTACATACTTGGAATCTTTATAATAGTTATCTTCTTTTTGTGCTTTATCCCTCAATATTTCTTTTGCGTTTTCTAAGTAACGGTGCGCTTCTATTATGTGCTTCATCTTTCAAAGATACCTATTTAATTATGCCTAATAAAAAAAGGTCAAAAGCCATCAGTCTTTCAACCTCCAGCTTTCAACCCTTGCTTGCTTAACGTATCAATATTGCTTTAAACCACATTTAAAAGAATTAATGATAGATTTTCAATCTTTTTAAACCCTTTGTCTGCCGTAACAAGGGTAAGCCCCTCCACTATTGCAGTTGCAGCGATGATAGCATCTGGCAATTTAATTTTATACAATTGCCTAATCCTGATAGTTTCTTGTTTGATTGTATTAGTCAACAGTACTACTGTACAGTAATTTACGATGGCTTGTTTAGCCTTGTATTTTTCAGTGTCTTGAATTTCAGAACCAAGTATTTCAATTTCGGTAATTACAGAAATGAAAGTATCATATTGAAAGTATGGCTGAACAAAATCATCACCTTTCAAGGCATAAACGATGATGTTGCTATCCACCAAAAAATTATTCCCACTCATTTCTTATCCTTTTTTGAAAAACAAGCCCATCCTCAATGTCAGGAATTTTGCCAAAAAATTCAGAAATATCTCTTTTGGGCTTAGTGGCTGTCCGTATTTTGTCTAATATTTTCTCAACCTCTTCTGGTGGGGTATCTCTCTTTATTTCAATAACCATAACATTGTTTTTTGTAAATGTAACAATTTAATAGTCAAATGCTTATTATCAAAGCTAAAAAGGTCAAAAGCCTTCGGTCTCCCAACCTACTGCTTTCAACCTTTTTTATCCTTTCCTTCTTCAACTCATAATTTATAACTCATCACTAAGTGCCTACCCTTGCACATTAGCCGAAAACACTGGGCTCCAACTGCCCT
>JANYEX010000006.1 GCA_025359725.1 Chitinophagaceae bacterium
ATTTACCACATAAGCAAATAAGGCACATAGTATTTGCTATTAGTTTACATTAGAAAACATAGAATTGGATAGTTTTGAATACTACTCGAGTCTATGTGACCTAAAAGTGAAACGTTTCTTACCTTTCATGACCTTTTCTATGTGCCTTATGTGCCTATATGTTGAGAAAATGGTTGACCTTGTAACTGTTGGTAAATATGCGTAACCTGAGTTAATAAAAAAAAGCCCTTGAAACAATGCGTTCCAAGGGCTTTCCCATTTATATTATTACCCACATTTTATATTTCAGAACTCATATTTCAGAACTAAACTACCCTTTTGGATCCAATGTTCTCTTAATCTTTTCTTGCAGGTCTTGCAGATGAAGCTTACTCAGCTTATCGGTAGTTAATGGGATAGAAGCGATGATTTGGCTGCGCAATTGTTGCAACTGTCCGCGGGCAATAGCGGGCAAATCGCTGCGAGAAGCATCCGAACCAAGGTTAAAAGTTAACCCCTGAAAGCTGATGGAAGGACTAGCACCTGAATTAGGGTTAATAATAACTGCCAACTTATCTACATAGCTCTTTTGCAGCAGCCTCCTATAGATGTCTATTGCTTTTTTGCTAACCAGCTCAGTAAATAAACCGCCCTGTACATCAGTCAATAGTTCGATAGCATTGTATGCTTTATCAGCCCCAAACCTTTCCACACAATTTTGCATCCTTACCATGCGGTCGGTAGTAATAAGGTTTGCCAAAGCAGTTTCCTGTAGGGTAGCCACAGGGTTAGCACTAACGGGACTGTTTATCCTTTCCAAAATATCTTTTTCTAGCAACCAATGTGGGGTAGCAAATACTTGTTTATTAATAAAGGCAACCGCATCTTTCTGTATTGCCTTTGGCGTAATTTCGTACACAGCACCAGGCTCTTCTACACTCTTGGATGTTTCGTAAACACCGCCTACATTCCTAGAAACATGACCAATATACCTACGGAATTGAAGCACTAGCTGAGTGTATAAATCTGATAAATTATCGTTCATGTCTGCCTCTTCCTTTGTCCATTGTGGCAGATTGGGCAATATTCTTTGCAGGTTTTTAATGCCATATTCACTAGCTTTTATGGCATTATCCCCTAAGTCTTCGCTCTGAGTACGAGGGTCGGACACGTTACCATTTTCATAAGTGCCAAACCATCTACGTGGGTTTTCTTTCAGCGCAGCTATAATCATTTTATTACTTTCCTTTTTTTGATCCTCTTCGGTAGCACCCTTTATGTAACTATAACCCCACTTAATAGCCCAATGGTCATAGTCGCCAATGCGCGGATATAACCCTGCTTTAGTAATGCTATCCTCTGGTTGCGCCACATAATTAAAGCGAGCATAATCCATAATAGAAGCCGTATGACCGTGTGCTTCCACCCATTTTTTATCTCGTAGTTTTTCTACAGGCGTTCTGCTGCTGCTACCCATATTGTGGGCAAGCCCAAGGGTATGACCCACTTCGTGAGAAGAGACAAAGCGGATAAGATCACCCATTAGTGACTCATCAAACTTCATTTTTCTGGCCCTAGGATCAACGGCTGCGGTCTGAATCATATACCAGTCGTGTACTAACTTCATCACATTATGATACCAACCAATGTGGCTTTCTACTATCTCTCCACTGCGCGGGTCGTGTACGTTAGGCCCGTATGCATTTTCTATATCTGAGGCAAAATATCTTAACACCGAAAAGCGTGCATCCTCCATGCTCATAGTTGTATCATGCTCTGGCCATTCCTTACCAACAATGGCGTTTTTAAAACCAGCTTCCTCAAAAGCTTTTTGCCAATCGTTGATGCCCGCAATCAAATAGGGGCGCCATTGTTTAGGAGTAGCAGGGTCTATATAATATACCAATGGCTTCTTAGGTTCTACTAGTTCGCCTTTCATCCATTTTTCCCTGTCTTCTTCTTTGGGTTCCATGCGCCAGCGGGTAGCGAATTCTTTAGTTTCTACATGTTGCTGATCATCACCATACTGCGTATAATCTTCCGTAAAATAGCCTACCCGTTTGTCCGCAAGCCTTTTTGCCATAGGAACTTTGGGCAATAAAAGCAAAGAAGTGTTCAACTCGAGCGTTACATAGCCCGAGGCATTACCCGCTGGCAAAGAAGAAGATGGCATACCCGGAAGGGAAAAGCCACCACCGCCAAACGTGTTGTAGGTCTTGATGCTACGTATTTCTGTATTAATATCGTAGGTATTTATCGATTCTATGTACGACCTATCTGATGCTACCCCACCAAAACTGTAACGCTTTTTAGCATTACTATTGATACTCACTGGCTGATTATCTCCCTTAAAAAATTCTGTCACCTCAATAATGCTACTAGGGTTAAGGCTGTCCTTACCCTTGGCGGCAATAGAGAAGGCATAAGCAATACTATTAACATTGCTATTGGCAACGGCCTTGTAAATTGTTTGGCTAGAATCGGCCGTATTTACAAGCGTAATCACCCTAAGGAAGATAGCGTTATTGGGTCCTTTCTCGAAAGTAAGGGTGTTCTGGTTAGCCATTTCACCACCGTAACCAGCACCCGTAGGCACTTTTGCAAAACGCACCACAGCCAGTATCTCCCTGCCAAGGATTGAGTCTGGAATATCGAAATAATATTTATCTTCTACTTTATGAACGGTAAAAAGACCTTTTTTTGTAATGGCTTTATCGGTAATTACCTCTTTGTAAGGCTTCGGCCCCTCGGACAATTTACCCCCAAGCATAGCAGATAAGTCCTTCATAGATGACATCATCTTGGCTTTTGTTGAATCGGGTAGCGGGAGTTTCTTTTGGGCAATGGAATAAATACTAATTGTAAGCGCGAGAAACAACATCAATTTCCTCATAAATAAATTATCTATAGATTTAGTAAAGGGTTTAAAGATAAGGGGACGCAAACGATATTTTTATACAGAAATGATTTGTGGTAACTATTTATGATAGTAAATGATGCCAGCAGGCTCAAAGGGTTAGCAAAATTTACCACATAGGCAAATAAAGTACATAGTGTTTTATGTTAGTTTGCAATAGAAAACATAGAAAGCGTTACTTACTGGATAGCAGTTGCTTCTATGTGACCTTGTAGTGAAACGTTTCTTTCCTTTAATATCCTTTTCTATGTGCCTTTAGTGCCTATGTAGTAAGAAAAATATTGAGATTGTAAGTATTGATTATTTTGTGTTGAGGTAAAGTATTAACCCCCATAAAAACAATATACAGCGTATTAGATTTCTATTAATTTGTAAACAATAATAAGATAAGGTTACTTTCGTTTTTTTAATTTAAACCCACAGATGGAATTGATAGCAGCAGCAATTGAACAGTTATTTAGCCAATACAAACAAGAACCGATACTACGAATAGAGTTGTTGCCACAGAGCGGTGGCGAGAGGCAATACTTCCGTATCCATACCAAAGACGCTTCTTTTATAGCCACTTACAACTTGAATGTGGCAGAGAATAAAGCTTTTATCAACTTCACCAAACACTTTAAGGCGGCAGGACTACCCGTGCCAGAAGTGTACAGCATTAGTGAAGACCAAACTATATATATACAAGAGGACAAGGGTAAAGAGAGTTTGCTAGATAAGATTACTGAGCATGGCAAGGATGCTATTGTGTATGGTCTGTACAAAAAAAGTTTGCATTCATTAGTAAGGATGCAAATTGTAGGTGATAAAGGTTTTGATTATAATTGGTGCCTTACGGCGAAGGCGTTTGGTAAACAAGCCATCATCAGCGACCTGCTATACTTCAAATATTATTTTCTGGATACGCTGCGTATTCCTTATGACAAACAAGCTTTGATGGATGAGTTTGAGAGGCTGGGCGACTATTTATCCCAAACAGAACACCAGTACTTTATGTTTCGCGACTTTCAAGGACGAAACATATTGGTGCAGGAAGAGGAAGTTTATTTTATAGACTATCAGGGTGGGATGAAGGGTGCCTTGCAGTATGATGTTGCAAGTTTACTATGGCAAGCAAAAGCAGAACTTAGCAGCGAATGGAAAGATAGTTTGCTGGAGTATTATATAGATGAGGTAGAAGTATTATTGGGTAAGACCATTAATCGTGCTGCCTTTATCAGTCAATATAATGGGTATGTGCTGATACGTTTGTTGCAGGTGCTAGGGGCGTATGGTTTTAGGGGGTTGTTTGAACGAAAGGCGCATTTTCTTTCAAGTATCCCGTTGGCACTAAAGAATGTACAGTTCTTTGTTGCAAATAAGCAGGTGGGTATTGATATGCCACTGTTCAATCAGTTACTACAACAGATAACGAGCGAAGAGATAATAAAAAGGTTTACGCCTATTCAGGCAAATGAAAAGACTCCATTGGTAATAGAAATAAATAGTTTCAGTTATAGAAAAGGGATTCCTAAATGTGACAATGAATCGGGCGGAGGTTATGTATTTGATATGCGGGCAATCTTTAATCCTGGCAGGTTCGACGACTATAAAAAGTTAAGCGGTAAGGATAAGCCTGTTCAGGACTTTCTCGAACAACGCACCAAGATGAATACCTTCTTAAACAGTGTCTGGGATTTGATAGATATATCGGTAGAGAACTATTTAGAGCGTGACTTCGAACACCTATCCATCAACTTTGGCTGTACAGGTGGGCAACACAGAAGTGTATATGCCGCAGAACAAACCGCACGACACTTGCGAAACAAATACAAAGTGAAGGTAGTATTAACGCACACAAATGAGGAGAACTGGGTGAGATAATACGTTACCCGTTTACAGTAGTACCGTTAACCGAGGGTTACTTACGGTTAACGGTTTATCGGTCGACGGTTAACGAAAAAACAATGCACAATGAAAGCACTCTTATTAGCAGCAGGATTAGGCACTAGGCTACAGCCGTTTACATTGCACCACCCAAAGGCATTGGCAATGGTGAATGGTAAAAGCTTGCTTCAAAGGAACATAGAATATTTACAGGAGCAAGGGATAGAGGAACTGATAGTTAATGTTCATCACTTCGCCGATCAGATAATTAATGAGATAGAAACAAACAAAGGTTGGGGAAGTAAGGTTTCTATATCCGATGAAACAGATGCCGTATTAGAAACAGGTGGTGGACTAAAGAAAGCAACGTGGTATCTTGAACAAGAGGAAAGTTTTGTGGTGATGAATGTAGATATGCTTACGGATATGCCTCTTGCCAAGATGATAAAGCAACATCAGATTAGCCAACCGCTTGCAACGCTAGCAATAACAGATAGAACAAGCAGTAGGTATTTACTTTTTAATGATAAAAACACACTCTGTGGCTGGCGTAATACAACTACACTCGAAGAGAAAGGTGCTGTGCTTATGTACGATGACCAACAAAAACAAACACTAGTTCAGAAAGCCTTTAGTGGAATACATGTTATCAGTTCACGAATCTTTAATCTCATACAACAACAAGGAAAGTTCTCTTTGATAGATGTGTACATGAGCCTTTGTGCCGATAACACCATTGAAGGATTCAATCATTCTGATAGCTTACTAATAGATGTAGGTAAGCCAGAAAGTATTATTAAGGCAGAGGGGTTGTTTCTGTGAGGAAGTGTTAACCGATAAACCGTTTGCCGTATAACCGTTATTGAAGCGACATATCGGTTAACGGTCAACGGTAATACGGTCAACGGTTAACGTTTTACACCCCAACGTTCCTCTTCAAATACCCACTATAATCTGGTATAATTGCCTCATAATCTTCATACATAAATGGCGAGGTAATAATAAAGTCAGCAGTTGATCTATCGCACGCCATAGGTATATTCCACACAGCACAAAGACGCAACAGTGCTTTTACATCAGTATCATGTGGCTGAGCTTCCATCGGATCCCAAAAGAAAATTACTATATCAATATCTCCTGTTGCTATAAGGCTACCTATTTGCTGGTCGCCACCTAGCGGACCACTTAAAAACTTCTTCACAGGTCTGTCTAAAGCTTCCTCCGCCAACCTTCCTGTTGTGCCAGTAGCATATAACTCATGCTTCGATAGTATCTGTTTGTTGTGTGTTGCCCATTGAACCATATCTTCTTTCTTATGGTCGTGTGCTATTAGAGCAATACATTTCCTCTGCGGTAGTTTTTTCGTAGTAACCATTCTTCTAAATTTGAGAATGAAGATAAGGGAAGACAATTAATTTGAGCCTACAGAATATTTTATTCATTATTTTGGTCATATTTATTCATAAAGTATATATTTTTGACGTATACAATTAATAAAATACTCGACTGTATTTGTTAATTGGATAAATTACGCCCTTAAACATGAATATTTATGATCTCCACGCAAGTTTCTGATGCACCAATAAAAGTGATGGTTATTGAAGATAATAAGCCCATGCAGTTGGTGCTTAGTCATCACCTTAATACGAAGTTTAAAGTAACAATTTTCTCCGATGGCTTCGAAGCAATGGCCTATTTGCACGAGGGTAATGTGGTGGATATTATCATTTCCGACCTTAATACCCCAAGAATGAATGGCTACGAACTACTTGACCAATTGAGATCGAGTGGTTTCTTTAGTTCCATCCCAATCATTGTTTTATCTGGTGAAGAAAGTACAGATACCAGAATTAAATGCTTGGAAGCTGGTGCCGATGACTATTTAGTAAAGCCATTTAATCCAAGAGAACTATTGGCACGAATCAATGCTATACTAAGAAGGACTGGTAAAATTTCAACTATTTAAAGTATCTATATGAACAACACCTCCACAAAAGGCGCTGCATATATTGCTTTGGTAGCGTTTAACAAAGAGAATATAAGTGCCATTCAAGCATGCAATTTTAATGGATATGAACTACTTGTGTTTGCAACTGGTATAGAACTCTTCGGTCGTTGGGAAAGGGAGAAGTTACCTATTAAGGCAGTATTGGTTGAGAGTGAGATACTGGGTCCTAATGGCGTAACATTATTGCAAACCTTGCAACGTAGGCACTTTATAAACATTCCATATTTTATTGTAACAAACAACTTTTCTGGTAATCCGCTTACCGTTGCGCTAAAGTTTGGAGTGGCAGATGTACTTAAGTTACCAATAAAGAAAGAAGTTGTAGAAACAAGGGTAAACTTTTTGATTGATAACTGGACAGGGCTTCATAAAGAAGATAAGATAAACAAGGTTACTGCCTTCAAGACGCCGCTTATCAAGAGGGTATTTGATGTATTCTTTGCAGGATGCGCTTTGCTTACATTATCACCCGTGCTTTTAATAGTTATTATTCTACTTAGGCTTGAGTCTAAAGGGCCTGTGTTCTACTATTCTTTACGAGTGGGTACTGGCTACAAGATATTTAAGTTTTATAAGTTCAGGTCTATGTATGTAAATGCAGACAAGCGCTTGAAGGATTTAAAACATCTTAACCAGTACGCATCTACTAGTGCCGGCGTGGTGGAAGATATCAAGAACGATGAGCCTTTATTGTGTGAGGAATGTATGCGGGCAGGTACTAAGTGCCAAAAGCCATTCTTTTCGGATGATAACCAATGGTGCGAGAAAAGCTTTAGCGAATTTAAAAAAGCTACCGCCGGTTCTGCCTTCTTCAAGCTTAAGGACGACCCTCGTATTACCAAAGTTGGTAAGGTATTACGCAATACGAGTATTGATGAATTACCTCAGCTATGGAATGTACTTATTGGCGATATGAGTATTGTAGGCAACCGCCCGCTTCCTTTGTATGAAGCCGAGAAATTAACTACCGACAGGTATTCTCTTCGTTTTATGGCTCCCGCTGGCATTACTGGCTTATGGCAGGTTGAGAAAAGAGGTAAGGGAGAGATGAGCGAAGACGAGCGTTTGATGCTAGATAATAAATACGCAGAAAATCATAGCTTTGCTAATGATATTCGTCTGATACTTAGAACAATACCTGCTCTATTCCAAAAGGAAAATGTTTAGGTTTAGATTACAATTAAAAAGCTAATAGAAAAAGAGGCTGCTAGAGAGTTTGAACTCCTAGCAGCCTCTTTTAATTTGGATAAGCACATACGCTTAACCCTGAAAACTAACTTCTTAATGAAGCCATATCAATTACAAAACGATAACGTACATCGCTTCTTAGCATCCTTTCATAAGCTTCATTGATTTCTTGCATCTTGATAACTTCTATTTCAGAAACGATGTTATGTTCCCCACAAAAATCTAGCATTTCTTGTGTTTCAGCAATTCCGCCAATTAAAGAACCTGCAATTGACTTTCTTCCTAATATTAACGGAACGGTATTTAAGATAGGTTCCAATCCACCAAGGTAGCCCACCAAAACCAATGTTCCATTTAGATTGAGAGTAGCCACGTAAGGATTAACATCGTGTATAGTAGGAACGGTATCAATAATCAAATCGAACTTACCTCTTACAGTATTCATTTGCTCCCCATCTGTAGAGATAACTACCGCATCTGCCCCAAGTTCTAATGCATCCTTGGTTTTATCTGAAGTTCTTGAGAAGAGTGTAACCTCTGCACCCAAACCCTTTGCCAACTTAATAGCCATGTGTCCTAATCCGCCCAAACCAACAACTGCTACCTTACTACCTTTTCTTACATTCCAGTGACGAAGGGGCGACCAAGTAGTAATACCTGCGCAAAGCAAAGGAGCAACTGCTGCCAGATTAAGATTAGCAGGCACCTTCAAAACGAAATGCTCATCAACTACAATCTTATCAGAATAACCTCCGAAAGTTTGACCTCCCAAATGTTTATCCCGCCCATTGTACGTTCCTATTATACCTGTTGCGCAATATTGTTCAAGATCTTGCTTGCAACTTTCGCATACCCTGCAAGAATCTACCAAACAACCAACGCCAGCAAAATCTCCCACCTTTACTTTGGTCACAGCGTTTCCCACCTTGGTTACTTTTCCTACAATCTCATGCCCAGGAACAGCTGGATAAACCGTTCCTCCCCAGTCATTTCGTGCAGTATGCAAATCAGAATGGCATACACCGCAGTATAATATTTCAATCTCAATATCGTTTTCCAGAACTTCCCTGCGGCTTATGTTCATTTCATTCAAAGGCGCATCAGCTGCTAGTGTTCCGTAAGCTTTAACTTCAAACTTATTCATAACTTTCTTTTTTATTCTATAATTTCCTCAATATAAAAAGGGTCACAATTTATCATTATGCCCCTCTCCACACATCCCTGTTTCTTAAATAAACTTAAATAATAAATCCTTATCCCTACGCACTTTTGGCAATGAAGCTAACCAATCGCCTTCACCTCGATAACCTAAAGGCAGTACCACGGTTGCGGATAAACCTTGCGCTGTCAATCCTAAAATTTCATTGTATTGCGCTGGAACAAAACCTTCCATTGGTGTAGCATCTACATGTGCTTCAGCAGCAGCAGCAAGGCCAATTCCAAAGGCGATGTAAGCTTGCTTTGCATTCCAAGTAGCTTTTTGCTCGTCGGTAAGATGTCCTATCGAACCATTGATATATCCTTTGTAATCATTCAATGCTTCCAAAGGCATACTTCTTTTTGCAGCAATGTCAGCAATAAAAGTATCTACTTGCTCGGCAGAAACATTTGTCCATGAAGCAAATACTAATAAGTGAGAACAGTCAGTAATTTGTGTTTGATTGTAAGAAGCAGGTAATAATTTCTCTTTTGTAGCTTGGTCTTCAATAACAAAAACAGTGTAAGGTTGCAAACCAAAAGAAGATGGCGCTAGTTGGATTGCATTAAGAATAGCATTTAATTTCTCTTCAGAAACTTTTTCACCATTCATTTTTTTCGTGGCATAACGCCATTTCAAATTGTCAATTAAACTCATTTTTTTTATTTTAAGTGTTTGTAAATATTAATTTCTGTCTATTAATTAATCTGCAACAAAAATAGCAAGTTGCATAAATGTATATACATCTATTTTAGAAAAAAGTTGATGATAAAGAAATATTTAACAAGTAGATTCTGTATTATTCCCTACAAAAATTTCTTTCTTTTTCATAAATTACACTAACGTTTTAATGTAAAATTTTGTTTCTCAAAAAGTCCCTCACCATTACAAAAAAAGCGGGCATCCTTTTCAGGATACCCGCCCATTAATCTTTAACCTTTAATAGTTAATCATTAGCAGCTGATGCTAAAAATTGCGCTTTCTATGCCTACCATCACATCGCCAACCATAAAGAATGCCCGGTATTGTCTTTTTTCAGACTACCCAACTACAAGGTTGGGGCGGGTATCGGTATAGGTGGTTTTTGTAACCATAGCCAATAGCGTAAATGTAGTTTCTGTGCCTCTCATACAATACAAAATAATTCCTTCGGCATGACCGCGAACGTATTTTATATGTACCAATCCACCGCCCATGCTAAGATCCAAAATTGGGTGCGCCGTAGATAAATCGACCACAATGTCTGCACCAATAATCTTTAAGACAATACCAATTGCTTCTGTGTACAAGGCATTCTTTTTCAATTGACCCACAAAAAAGGTAATTCTTTGAAAAATACCAGGCGCAACAGGAATAAGCATCCCTACTGGAGGCGTAAACGCATCCTTAGACGAGGTACTTGATTCCTTGAAGGCAACTGCTGCTTCCAAAAAAACCAGACTGTAGGTAAAAGCGTTCTTATCATTCAGCACAGAAAGCAGCTGTGGCGCACCAATGTTCCAGGCTAGGGGCAAAGCCGCAACAACTGTATAAAAATTAGTTAACCACACTTCTCTGTCTTTGTCCGCATGGGGCAGATAATATTTCGTTTGCATACTATTTCCTATTATTCCATAAAAAAATAAATGCCTGTCTTGTACTGATAAATCCCACTGTTTAAAGATGTAAATACCTTGTGCATAGCGGCATCAGTAGCGGCATAGTACTAGAGAGCGTATTAAGCGCAGTGTGGTGAAATAGACTTAATTTCATCGCCTTTTTAACGTTTGTAGCTGTTTCTATCTCCATTTGATCGAGAATGTACTTCCAATCTTTTGTCATTTTTTTAAATTTTAAGATTAATTAATATTGATTTTCAATGTAAAAAGTTTGCTTGCACCAAGTGCAGTATCTCTTTTGTGACAAATACGCGTATTTACTGTCAGTGCTTTGCTCCACTTGCAGTAAATACACGTATTTGCTGCCAATG
>JANYEX010000007.1 GCA_025359725.1 Chitinophagaceae bacterium
AACTCGAAGATATTGTTGCTGAACCGAAAAATATCATTGCTGAACTCAAAAATGTAATTGCTGAACCGCAAAATATCATTGCTGAACTCAAAGATATCGTTGCTGCACCGCAAAATATAATGGATAGTTTTCTGTTCAGATACACGTCAAGTAGCCTCAACAGTTATTAAAACATACTCTTTTCAAATACTTTTTTAACTTAAAAATACAACTATAATGGATAATCATCAGAATGAGAAGTATTCAGTTTTTCAACAGGTATTGCTATTCTTGGCAGCCCATAGCAGTGCTTTTATGGGTAACACACAATTACTTGCTGCTATCGTAAATTTCAAGGGATTTGTTGGTGTCATTGATTCTGTTTCGGCAAAAAAGCAACCCAATGCCACCAAACCGCAAACCTTGCTTCCTTCAACTAAATAAAAGATAGGCTTGTTGGAAACTAAACACCTAGTAACTATATTCGTAAACAACCTTTCCTTCAAGTTTCTTTTGCTTATTGTAACAAGTCTCAGTTTCTTTTAAACCCTTATCATTATAAGTGTAGCTCCAAACAAAATAATCAGTACCACCCTGTATTGTTTGCGTCATCTTCATAATCTGACCATCAGCATTATATTCATATATAAAATCGGGTAACAGCTTTCTTGCATGTTCATTAAATCGCACCACATCAGTCAATAATCCAATTTCACTGTAATAGTAATAATAGGTCTCAGATAATTTACCTTTCTTAAACCATTTCTCTTCTGCTACATAGCCTTTATCATCATAGGTAAATAAAACTTTTAAGGTATCATTACCATTTTTAATCTTTAAGAGTTGTGTAGGCCTACCCTTTTCGTCATAATGCCAAAGATGTGTTTCAGAAAGAAAACCTGTAGCTGCGGCTGTGTCAGACGATGCAGAAACGATAGAGGCAATAGATTCGCTATCATTATAGGTATAGGTAGTTGTAGTTGAGAGTGTAGTAAACTCTTGTGCATTACTACTAATAGAAGTCCTCAAAAGCCCGTCTGTGTAGTTATTTTCTAGAATGGTGGTATTGCTACTCGGTATTTTGGTAGTGGTAATAATCTTTTTTCCTCCGTCTTTTATCAATTGGGTAATTTCAAATCCTTCTGTCAAATCTGCTTTGGCATCATAGCTTTTTGCTTTTACTTCTTTCACTTTAGCTTCCATCATCAACTTATATTGTCCTTCGCTTTGATTACTAGCAACAATATCTGTAAAATAAAATTGGCTTCTAGCGGTGCTGAAAACAGTAAGGCAAACAATTATAAAAAAAAAACTTTTCATCTTTTATCTGTATGGGATCGACAAATTTAATTATCGAAGATTGCTAACCTGGCTAATTAATCAGACTTAACACATTTTTACCAACTATTTATTTAAAGTGCAAATGTTACAAATAAACTAAGAGTGAAAAAACAGCAACAGTTGCGCCAACACCAGTACTCGCGGCTAAGTAATTGAAGGAATTGTAAAAACAAAAGAGGCGGCATCATTGATGCCGCCTCTTTTGTTTTTTAATCATAACTATGTGGAAATGAAGAATAAAACATAAATAGTTTAATTAGCTGATGTGGTATTTTTTGTTGGTCTTAAGCACTATTGCAAACCTTACTTATCCAAAAGCAATATATTTACCCGTAAAATAAAACTTACTGATGAAATTGACTTTTTGGATAAGCCTCTTTTTAATCTTTTATACTTACCTCGGTTATGGGATAGTTCTTTTTTTTATGATTAAGATAAAAAGAATTTTCAAGGGAAAGCCCGTAGTGCCTGGTTATAGCCATTTGCCTTCTCTTACGGTGGTAGTGGCGGCGTATAATGAGCAGGATTTTATAGAGCAAAAGATACAAAATACGCTTTTGTTAGATTATCCAAAAGATAAAATTCAATATATTTTTGTAACGGATGGTTCATCGGATGATACCCCCAATATTGTTAGCAAACACGCTGAAATAAAGTTGTTACACTCACCCGAAAGGAAGGGAAAGATAGCTGCCATGCACCGCACAATGCAGGAAATAACAACAGAAGTAGTTGTATTTACTGATGCAAATACCTTCCTGAATAAGCAAGCACTTATGAACATCAGCCGCCATTATTCCGACGCATTAGTAGGGGCGGTTTCTGGCGAGAAAAGGGTGCAGATAGATGAAACCGCCGACGCTACGGCAGGAGAGGGGATGTATTGGAAATACGAATCGAAGCTAAAGACCTGGGATTCGGAGATGTACTCGGTGGTAGGAGCAGCGGGTGAGTTGTTTAGCATCAGGACGAGCCTATATCAACCTGTGCCTGCCAATGCTATAATTGACGACTTCATGATTTCGATGTTAATAGCCAAGAAGGGTTATCGGATTATCTATGAGCCAGAAGCTTATGCCAGCGAAAATACCTCCGAAAACGTGCGGGAAGAACTAAAGCGGAAGATACGCATAGCCGCTGGGGGATTGCAATCTATTATATGGCTAAAAGATTTGTTGCTGCCAATACAGTTTCCGATGCTTAGTTTTCAATATGTAAGTCACCGTGTACTACGCTGGACAATTACCCCTTTTTTAATGATATTGACATTCATTATCAATTGGATACTTTTATTTAGCGAACCTACTATACTAATAGAATTGATATTGTTTGCCCAAGTCTCATTTTATGGCATGTCCTTACTTGGATGGTACTTTGAAAGTAGGCAAGTGAAAGTGAAAATACTCTTTATACCCTTTTATTTTTGCATGATGAACTGGGCTGTAATGGCAGGTATTGTAAGATACCTAAAAGGCAACCAATCGGTAATGTGGGAAAAAGCAGGGAGGAAGAAGTGATTTGCGAAATATGAAATATGAGTGATAAAATATTTACCTCAGCGAATAGAAACTATACTATTTCATAATCCATCTCTTGTATTTACAACCTAGTAGCTAGTATTTCATATCTCATAACTAACATCTCATTATCAATATTTCATAATTCATATTTATTTTTTTGAACTTCTTTACTAACATAAATATTAAGCCCTTACAGCCTTCCATTACTTACAACAATAAGTTGATGTTGATAGGTTCCTGCTTTACCGAACACATAGGCAACTATTTGGAAGAGGTAAAGTTTAGGGTTATGCAAAACCCCAACGGCATTCTTTTCGATCCTATAAGTGTTTGTAATAGTCTGGCGTCGTACATAGATAATAAACAGTATCAGGAAGAAGATTTGTTTTATCTGAATGAGGCTTGGCATAGCTGGCAGCACCATAGTCGTTTTTCGGGGATGGATAAGCAAGGGGTTTTGGATACAATAAACCAATCTCAAAAGGCAGCACATGCTTTCCTAAAACAAGCAGACTGGCTGATGATAACATTGGGTTCATCATTTGTATATAAGCTGGTAGAGAATAATCAGCCAGTAGCCAACTGCCACAAAGCCCCTGCGCAAACATTTGTAAAGCATCTTTCCTCTATTGAGGAAACAGTAATTGCGTTGGATACCCTTGTGTATAGGTTGTTTCAATCTAATCCAGATATAAAAGTTTTGTTTACTATAAGTCCTGTGCGGCATCTGCGTGATGGGGTAGTGGATAACAACAGAAGCAAAGCAAGGCTGATAGAAGCGGTGCATCATCTAGTAGATAAGTTTGATAGGTTACACTATTTTCCTGCGTATGAGATAGTGATAGATGTGCTGCGCGATTATCGTTTCTTTGACATAGACCTAGCCCATCCTAACTATGCAGCAACGCAATTTGTATTAGAAAAGTTTGCCGAGAGTTGCTGTAATGAAGAAACTAGAAGACTGATGGAAGAGATAAAAAAACTTGTGATAGCTAGGAATCATAAGCCGTTTAATCCCAATTCAAATCAGCATAAGCAATTTATAAAAGCACAGTTAGAGAAGACAGTTGCGCTACAAAGGCAACTACCTTTCTTGGATTTTGAAAAGGAAATTAGTTATTTTTCGCGAAAATAATTAATTATGAATGTTTTATTTAATCGGTAAGTCATGCAACATTAATTATACTAAGTGTGTCTGTTTAATTTATTCTTTTTATAATACCAACTAGCTTTTATTTGATTTAACTTTAAATTAACCCGCCGATGTTTTTTGATGATTTATTTTATTTTTTTTCCAATTTTGGTTGGTGTGTTGTTTTATTTCTTTGTTTCCTTAAATTAACACTACTAGTATGGTACAAACCTCACAGATTAAGTTTTATTGTATCTAACTTCTTGAAACTATATCTAAATATGGCTTATATTCCAAACCGAGAACTAGCGAACAAGAAATGGCCAGTTTTCAAGAAGGCTCATAACATAACTACTATAATCTTTTATACCACATTTTTTTTATGGGGTATATTCTTTTTACTTTTAAACCTATGTAAGCGATAGAACATCCACAGGCAATTGTTGGTTTATTCTTTATTGTGAGTAAAGATGCATTTGAGCAAAAGTCAAAATGAAATAATGTTTGGTGTTTAACTCCTATATTTGCCTCTCAAATTTCTTAACTAGATGCAAAGCAAATTCTCCAAAGAAACTTACATGTATTGGTATGAGTTGATGCAACTTATACGTCAGTTTGAACTGAAGGCAGAAGAGATGTACAAAATGGCTGGTAAAATCCGAGGCTTTTTTCATGCTTATATTGGTCAAGAGGCTATCGCAGCGGGTTGCATGACAGCTACTACGCAGGATGACCCTTTTATTACAGCCTACCGAGATCATGGTCTAGGATTGGCGAAAGGAATTACTCCTAATGCTGCTATGGCTGAATTGTATGGTAAAGCAACAGGTTCGTCAAAAGGTAAGGGGGGGAGCATGCACTTCTTTAGCAAAGAGAATAAGTTCTTTGGTGGTCACGGTATAGTAGGAGCACAAATAGGAACAGGTGCTGGTCTTGCATTTGCCGAAAAATATAAAGAAACAGGTAATGTTGTCCTTTGTTTCTTTGGGGATGGTGCTTCCCGACAAGGTATTTTGCACGAGTCTTTCAATATGGCAATGCTTTGGAAACTACCTGTAATTTTTATTTGCGAAAATAATCATTACGCTATGGGTACTTCTGTAGAAAGAACAAGTAATGTGATTGATATCTACAAATTGGCTGACGCTTATGAAATGCCTGCTGATAAAGTAGATGGAATGGTTCCAGAATTAGTTCATGAAAGTGTTGCAAGAGCCGTAAAGCGTGCAAGAGAAGGAGATGGTCCTACGCTTTTAGAGATGAAAACTTATCGTTACAAAGGACATTCTATTAGTGATCCTCAAAAATATCGTAGTAAAGACGAGGTTGATGAATACAAAGAGCAAGACCCTCTAACGCGTGTTGAGAAGATAATCTTAGAAAACAATTTTGCTACTCAAGAAGAGTTAGATGCTATAGATGCAAAGATTGCACATCTTGTAGAGGAGAGCGTTAAATTCGCAGAAGAGAGTCCTTTACCAAATGATGATGAATTACTAAAGGATGTATACATTGATGCTAACTATCCTTTTATTGTAGATTAATAACCCTTTAATAATAATTAGTTTCTTAAAACTTGATGACAAGATGAGTGAAAAACAGGTTGAATTGCCAGAATTAGATTCAGATAAAATAATACTAAAAGCCCGGAGCTTCTTTCAAAGCTTTGGAAGACAAATTATTGTAGGTGCTACATCTGTAGTGGTTGTAGTGGGTGGATTTTATGCTTTCAAAGAGTTTGTAACTAAACCAAAAGAGCAAAAAGCTTCAGATCTTATTTATAAGGCACAAGGATACTTTTCTAAAGATAGTTCTAACTTAGTATTGAATGGCGATGGAATATCTAAAGGTGTCTTGTATGTTATAAGCAACTATGAAGGTACCAAATCTGCTAATCTTGCAAAATACTATGCAGGTGTAAGCTACCTAAAACTTGGTCAATTTGATAAAGCTATAGAATATCTAAAGGATTTTAGCACCGATGCCAAGCAAGTTCAAATGGTTGCTTATGGATGTTTGGGTGATGCTTACGCAGAATCAGGTAAAAAAGATGATGCACTTGATTATTATCAAAAAGCAGGTAAGACTTTTGAGAAAGATGAGAATGCATCTGCTGAATACTTGTTTCGTGCTGCATTGTTAAGCGAGACAATTGGTAAAGAAGATAAGGCTCTAGAATTGTATAAAGACATCAAGGAGAAGTTTCCAAAAACAGAAAAAGGTACTCAGGTAGATAAATATATTAATCGTTTGAGTGTTGAAAAACCAGAGTTGTAAATATGGCTTCAATAGGAAATAATACATTATACAAAGGCATCCCTATTATAAAGGATGCCTTTGTAGTTATAGTAAAAACAGAATGGAACAGTCATATAGTTGATAAGTTAGAAGAGGGTGCGCTGAATGTGTTAAAGGCAAACGAGATAAGCTTTAAGGTTTTTACCGTTCCTGGTGCTGTCGAAATACCTTTCTCCATCAATTGTTATCAAAAAGAAGCCACTAGAAAGGCCGATGCCTTTATTGCTTTTGGTACAGTGGTAAGAGGCGATACTCCCCATTTTGATTATGTTTGTAAATCTGTTACTGACGGTATCTCTACGTTAAACCTGCAGTTGGATATTCCTGTAATATTTGGTATTCTAACCGTTGAAAACGAACAGCAGGCGATAGAGCGTGTTGGTGGAACTCATGGGCATAAAGGCGAAGAGGCTGCCATTGCTGCTATAAAGATGATTGCCCTTAAAGAATCTTTTAAGATGTAAATACTTATTTTTTGGAAATGAATGTACAAATCTTTATACCTTGTTTTATAGACCAGCTATACCCGCAGGTAGCATTCAATATGATAAAAGTATTGAAGAAGGTGGGTTGTACGGTTTCCTACAACTCCAACCAAACTTGTTGTGGTCAGCCAGCTTTCAATGCAGGTTATTGGCAAGAAAGCAAAGATGTTTGTAATAAGTTCATGAACGATTTTAGTGGGGCAGATTATATTGTTGCCCCAAGTGCTAGCTGTGTTGGCTTTGTACGTAACTATTATCCAAAGCTCTTTGATACCGCTTCTAACTATAAGGTAGCTGTAGATATAGGTAAACGAATATTTGAATTTAGCGACTTCTTAGTTAATATCCTGCAAGTGGAAGATTTAGGTGCCACTTTCAATGCAAAGGCTACCTACCATGATAGTTGTGCTGGTTTGCGCGAATGTCATATAAAACAAGAACCCCGCAAACTTTTGAACAATGTGAAGGGTTTAGAGTTAATAGAGATGAATGACGTAGAAACATGCTGTGGTTTTGGTGGTTCTTTTGCGGTAAAGTTTGAGCCAATAAGTATTGCAATGGCAGATCAGAAGATAGAAAATGCACAGGCAACTACTGCTGAGTATATTATAAGTACCGATATGAGCTGCCTCATGCACATTGACGGAAGGATAAAAAATATAGGTAGCAACATCAAGGTATTACACCTTGCAGATGTTCTTGCGGGATTTGACAATTCATAATTTATAACTCATAACTAGTAACTCTCATGGCCTATTGGTTGATAAAGTCTGAGCCTTTTAAGTATAGTTGGCAGAAATTTCAGGAAGATGGTCGCACCTTTTGGGATGGTGTACGTAATTATCAAGCACGTAACAACCTAAAGGCAATGAAAGAGGGTGACCTCTTGCTTTGGTATCATAGCAACGAAGGATTAGAAATTGTAGGTATTGCCAAACTAGCAAAAGAAGCCTACCAAGACCCCACCACGGATGATACTAATTGGGTAGTTGTCGATGTTGAGCCATATAAAACATTAGTAAAACCTGTAACACTAGCGACGGTGAAGAGTGACCCGCGTTTATCTCAAATGGCGTTGGTTCGTTTAGGAAGGTTATCTGTTCAGCCAGTAACAGAGGAAGAATGGGCTATCATCATGGAGCTTTCTGAAACTTCTTTTTAATAACGTTACCACTATTATTCTGTCAGTCTGTAAATCAATAGCCTTCTTTTGTTGCGGTGTACCTTACTTTAGCGTCTGATACTTATCTGATGGCAATGCATATACTCAATTACTCTCTTTTCAAGTCTTATATAAAGTACTTTTTACTCTTAGTTGCTAGCTTTGTAGTTGGTACTATTGTATACGCACAGCCCATAATTCACATTAATAATAAAGGCGAAAGACCTAGTATTGATGTAGCTAAATTGCCTCTATCTGCCTTTAAGCAAGGTAAATTACACCTTAAATTCTTACCAACCTATCGCCATCAATGTAATAACTTTATAAAGGATGAAAATAGTAATGCACTGTTTAGCGTTCCATCTATTGATTCTCTTAATAAGCTATTCCATGTAGTTGGTGTAAGCCCTCTATTTCATGCTATCAATTCTAATAAATTAGTAACACCTCCTAAGATTGCTAACTTACAAATAAATACGCTACATGAGACAGGCCTTAGAGCAAGACATCAACAGTGGGGGTTTGATCTTTGGTTTGAAATTTCCTTTGCAGAAGATGTTGATGTTAAAGAAGCATTGAAGGCGTACCAACAAACTAAAGTTTTTGAGGTAGTTGAACCTGTTTATAAAGCCAGCATTATTGGTAGCCCCCCTAATCCCTTTATTCCAGTTGATCCAATATTCCAATTACAATGGAACTTACAGAACTCTGGGCAGGCTAATGGAACTATTGGAAAAGATATATCTATGGTCAATGCCTGGGGGATTACTACGGGTGATACAGATGTTATAGTATCAGTCCATGATAATGCCGTCAACCTATTACATCCCGATTTGGCGCAGAATATTGCCAAAGGAAAGAGTTTTAATTTCGTAGATAACAACGATTCCCTTACCCTCAACGAAGGGCATGGTTCTCACTGTGCGGGTATTATCGCTGCTGTAAGCAATAACAATGTGGGTATGAGTGGAGTAGCTGGTGGTAATGGTTCTATCAATTCTGGTGCTCGGTTGATGAGTTGTGAAACCTTTGGACCAAATAATACAGCCGGTGGTTTTGCCGAATCTATTGTTTATGCTGCCGATAATGGTGCTGCTATATCTAGTAACAGTTGGGGGTATGATGAATCTGGGGTTTATGAAGAAGCAGTTCTGGATGCAATCGATTATTTCTGTGCTTATGGTGGCGGGAAGGTATTAAATGGGGGAGTGGTTGTTTGTGCTGGTGGTAACAATGGTAATAATTGGCGCATCTATCCCGCTGGATATAGCCGTACTATCAGTGTGGTTGCAACAAATAATCTCGATAAAAAGACTATCTACAGTAATTATGGAGATTGGATGAGCCTCTCTGCCCCTGGTGGGGAAGGATGGTTCGGCGGTGGTATTTATAGTACGGAAAACAATGGTTACGCTTCTAGTTCGGGCACCTCATTTGCTGGGCCACACGTGGCTGGGGTTGCGGCTTTGGTCGCTTCTGTTCTTAAAGGGAAGGCATCAGGTAATGATGTTAGGGAGATAATTTTATCTACAACAGATAATAACTATCCCCTCAATCCTAACTTCTCCAAGCTGTTGGGAACAGGACGACTGAATGCTTATTCTGCTGTTTTAAAGGCACAATCTTTTCTTAATAAAAGTATTAATTCTATTGCCAACTTTACATCTACTAATAATTGTAATTACATAAATGTATCTTGGTCAAACGCTAGTAGCAATCTGGTAGTTGTAGCCGTTAATAGTAACACCAATATAGGTACATTGGTAGATGGTAATATCTATAAAGTGGGCGATACACTCATTGGCGGCGGAGTTATTATATATGTTGGCAATGGGAAAAGCTATGGCTTGCCTATAACTGATTCTATCAATGAGTATAATTTTAAGATATGGTCTGTCTCAAATAACAACCAATACTCTTTCAGTAAAACAACAAGTATCTATGTAAAACCTGTGGTTATAGCTGTGGGAGAAAGTGCCCTTAAGCAAAACTTTGATTTTCCTCCGCTGTTTCCTACCAAAATATGGCATGGAACTGATACAAGTTATGGGTATAGCAGTTGGCTTCATACGGCTAACGATACGAGTAGTACTGGCGCGGGCGATGATTATTCAATGTGTTTATACAACTATCAATACAATACCAAACTGGGTGCGGTGGATACGCTTTCTGGGCCACAGCTTAGGGTAAAGGGTGCTGATAGTGTAGTACTAACCTTTTGGCACGCCTATCAATTTACCAATAAAAACCTTCCTTATTCAGATACGCTAGAGGTGGTTATTAGTACGGATTGTGGTAAAACCTATACCTCTCTCTGGAAGAAAGGAGGAAAAGATCTGGCTACAGTAAAGGACACTGCCAACAAGCAGTTCTATCCTTTCGGTGGTATCAATCGCTGGAAGCAAGATACTATTAACTTATCAGCTTTCATCAATGCAGATAAAGTATTAATTGGATTTAGAGGCTACAATGGTGAGGGCAATAATCTCTTTCTTGATAATATAAATGTTTCTGTACAATACAAAACTGACATTGCGGTTGCTAGCATAAGTCAAGCCAATGGTACTCTTTGCGATAAACAAGCAACTACTCAGGTGCTTTTCAAAAACATGGGCATTAATAAGGTTACTACTTGCAATATTGGCTATCAGATAGACGGCGGAAGTGTGAATACAATCAATTACAAGGGCTCTATCGGTTCTAATGATTCTACGCTTATAACATTGCCTGTACAAACTTTATCTGTTGGGGTACACAGCATTAAAGTGTTCTCTTATTTGCCCAATAATGTCCCTGATAATAATACACTTAATGATACCCTCTCAAGTACAATAACCATACTGCCTACAGATACGTTGCCTTTTGCAGAAAGCTTTGAGAGCGATAGTTTCCCTATCAACGGTTGGCAGACTGTATCTGAGCAGAATAGTAATTTCAATTGGCGTCGTACCATCATTGCTGCTAGTAATGGTGGGGCTTCGGTATTTGTTCAGAATTTTATCAACTATACGGCTGGTGATACCGAGGATTTGGTCTCGCCGCCTATCAGCATTACCCATCAGGTAGATAGTGTTTTCTTATTGTTTGATGTGGCGGCTGCAATACAAGCGGACTCTACCTCGCCACTTAAGATTGATACCTTACAAATAGAAATGACCAAGGATTGTGGCATTAGCTGGACGACTATTTACAAGAAATGGGGTACTAACCTTCAAACTTCATTGCCTCTGTACACCGAGTTTGTACCAACTGCTAGCCAATGGCGCACCGATAGCGTCAACATTAGTAGCCTTGTTACGGCAGGGGATAAGGTGCGGTTCAGGTTTAGAAATAAAGAGAAAAGCAGTAATGATATTTACATGGATAATGTACGGTGCTATACTAAATCATTGCATCCGCAGCTAAAAGAGAAGGGATTCCTTATCTATCCCAATCCATTTAAGAATACCATAACGATACAGCATTACCTGCCTCCAACAAATTTGCAGCGTATAATAATATATAGTACGTTGGGGGCAAGGGTAAAAACGTTTACGTTTAATGGCAATGCAAACACTACAGAAGTACTAAATCTGATGAACCTTCCTGCGGGGTATTATGAGATACAATTGATTTATTCAGATAAGAAAGTAGTAGAGAAAGCAGTTAAGATGTGAGTTATAAATTATAAGTGGTTAGGTAAGTTGTACATATAAAAAAAATAATTTGTTTCTTCCTAATATAGGTTGACAAAACAGGCTGTCTCAATTTGCTTGAGACAGCCTGTTTTATTTATAGCCAATAAGTGTGGGTGACGATTTAAGCTAAAACTAGCCAGTGCAAAACCCATTTCTAAATGTTGGGGTTACTATATACTAGCGGGATAAATATCCCGTTTATCTGTCAGTTCAAGATGCGCTTTGCTAACATTGTCAAACAGCATCCGAACACCTTGACTAGTTGAATTTTAAGATTAATTAATATTGATTTTCAATGTAAAAAGTTTGCTTGCACCAAGTGCAGTATCTCTTTTGTGACAAATACGCGTATTTACTGTCAGTGCTTTGCTCCACTTGCAGTAAATACACGTATTTGCTGCCAATG
>JANYEX010000165.1 GCA_025359725.1 Chitinophagaceae bacterium
TATTTTAGTCTCTGTCGATTTTTTAGAAGTGTCAGAGTTAGAAATATTTTTATCATTTGTCTGACGTTGAGTACAGCCAAACAATAGAATTGTCGTTATGTAAATTAGGGTCTTCATAAAATTGCCACCAACGGGCAGGGCTTTATGCAGGTTGGGAATTAGTATTCCGTCTGCCCACAACCGCTGCTGATTGAAAATATAAAGTTGAATTTAAGAACTAAAGTTGAGATTTATTCGTCCAGCCCGAACCACAGCTGGGATTTGCAAATAGCTGATGTTACAATGTCCTGCCCAACTTGCATAAAACCCAATGTTAGCTACAGTTTTATTGTCCTATAAAGACTACCGAATTTTGATTTTCGAGTGCTGTAAAATATAAAACTACAAGCGGTCTCACATAACCATTGAATAAAGAAACTTTATCGTCTGAACCCATTTCTTCTAACTCTTTTTTTACTTCTTTAGATAAGTTGTCATACATTTTTGAAAAGCCGTCAAAAGTTTCAATTTTATTTGTCTTTATCCATTTTGTAATTTCAAGTATTTCAGAGCTTGGAAGAAATCCTCCAACTTCTCCAACATTAACGCTTTTATGTGCTTCTTTTCCAAAAAGCATTTTGTATGGAATTGTATTTTGATTACTGTAAGGGTCTGTCGAGTTTAAGAATATAACAGCTAAGTCCGACGTGATTTTGTACAAGTCAACTTTTGTGTCTGTTGTCTTTGCAATTTGGTTTTCCAAATCTTTTATGTCGTCCAACTTTTCTGCTTTACTAAGCCGATAAAGATTAATTGAAATTCCCATAGTTCTCTGAATATGATTGTTGTTGTTTAAAATATGTCGATTGTCAAAAGTTGAAATAGACGTGTCAGAATATAATTTTAAAGACTCTTGATTTTTATGTGTCCCTGCCAAAAGGAATGGAATAATTAATAGTTGTCTAAGCATTGTTATTATTGAACGGATGTCGTTAAAAATTGTAGCTAACTCTTAAATATGCGCATGTTTTCAATCCATCAAACTAGCGTATATTTTTTTAAGTCATTACTAATCAACCAAATAAAAAAATATACACTAGTTTGTTTCTGTTGCGCAAATGCAATAATACAACTTTTTATACATCTAAATTTAATGTGTCCAATGGGCTTAATATTTTCAATAAATCCTTGTTGCTTGTGTGCAAATAACGCATGGTGGTTTTAATGTCGTTGTGCCCCATTATCTTTTGTATAATCGTTACATCAGTACCTCTATCTACTAAATGTGTGGCAAAACTATGTCGCAGTGCGTGGATGCTGCCAGGCTTCAATATCCCTGCTCTTTCCTTTGCGGCGGTAAGCACTTGCTGCAAACTTCTTGGGCTGTAGGGCGTTCCTTCTATTTCCCCCATAAACAAATACCCTTCTTTCTTTGGTTTGTATTCCCTATAATATTCTCTTAGCATCACCAGCAGCACTGGGCTTAGCCCCACCATCCTATCCTTTTTCCCTTTGCCTTGCTCTATTTTCATGCACATCCGTTTGCTGTCTATGTTGTAGGTTTTCATTGCCACCACTTCGCTCACCCTTAGCCCACTGCTATAGGCAAGCATCAGCATTGTTTTGTGTTTTATGTTTACAGTGCCTTTTAGTATGGCTACTATCTCATCCTGATTAAAAAAGTTGGGTAACAAATAGGGTTTCTTAGGTCTTGGAATCTCCCAAAAAAACTTCTCCCTTCCTAATACTTGCTCAAAATAAAACTTTAAAGCATTCATTCTACTATGAATCGTATTCTCACTAAGCTTTAAAGTGGTATGACAATAATACAAATACGCCTTTATCCTTTCTGTTGTAAAGCTATCTGCAGTTATTTTACCCAATGTTTGCAAAAAAAGACCAAACTCGCTTACATAAGTGCGGATAGTGTTAGGGCTATATCCTTTAAGTACAAGTGTTTGGTTGAATTTGGCTAATGCTTCGGCATTTGCATCGCATATTCTAATTGGGGGGACTTTCTGTTTTTCCTCGATAGACTGCACCCGTAGAGACGGATTATAATCCGTCTTGTAATGCCCTTGGGTATTAGACGCATTAATATCCGTCTCTACAGGGTTTTGTTTAAAATAATCCCTCATTACTTTGCCATCCAAATCTGCAATTCCTTTCAGTGCCGTTCTCAGTTTGTTACACATCTCTTTGGTACAAGCCATATACCAGCACTTCTTGCTGTTGCTCCATTTGGCTGCAACTGCTTTTTGTAAAACAATATTTAACTTTATGTCCTTTTCAAAATAAATACCCACAACCTGCGTTCCTCTGTGTTCCAAAGGCTTAATTGTAACTGTGTTCATAGTTGTCAATTGCCCATTATCCATTATCAATTACCTTATCCAGCATTATCAGTTGTTCGCCAATAACTTCAGTTACATATCTCTTTGCTCCGTCCTTGTCTTCATAATGCCTTGTTTTCAGTTTGCCTTCTATATATATGTAGCTACCCTTGTGTAGGTACTTCTGTGCCAGCTCTGCCAATCCACGCCAAAGTACAATACTATGCCATTCGGTATCGGTTACCATTTCGCCAGCTTTATTGCGATAGCTTTCTGATGTTGCCAACGAAAACTTAGCTACAGCCACGTTGCCATCCAATACTTGTACTTCGGGGTCTTTGCCAAGGTTACCTATTAGTGTTACTTTATTTAGTCCTTTCATGTTAAAGAAAATTATGGCTTCGCCACGGTCAGCCCCAATGTCGGCTTTAAAACAGCCCCCTTTGTTTTCTATTACTACCATATCAAAAGTAAGCGTATTGCCGCAACTTTTCTCATAAATCGACAATCCTTTTCACAAGATGGACAATCTACTTTACAAGATGGACAATCTATTTCACAGGATGGGCAATCTATTTCACAAGATGGACAATCTATTTCACAAGATGGACAATCTACTTCACAAGATGGACAATCTATTTCACAAGATGGACAATCTATTTCACAGGATAGACAATTTATCCCAAAAGCTGGAGCATCCACTCAGCAGGACACCCATATTTTAATCAAACAATTGATAATCCCTCTCTCTTTTCTATTGATTGTTGTTGGTGAATAATACCAACAACGGCGATGGGGAAGACCAACAGAGGCTAAATAGTACATCTTTTTATATTTTAAAATAACAACTATCCAAAGGGCTTACTATCTTTTCAAAAAAGCATTTGTATAGTATATGGTGTGGGTTATAAGGTATTTAGCGTCAGTTATTTT
>JANYEX010000178.1 GCA_025359725.1 Chitinophagaceae bacterium
AACACGAGTTCAAAGGGTAGATGTGTGTCTGCTGCTTTTAGTTGCAAGTCAATAATCTCTTTTAAGGCAGCGGGTCCATAAACATACAGTGTATCTTTTCTCCCAAGCAAATACATACTTGAGATGAGTCCTATAAGACCAAAATAGTGATCACCGTGTAAATGTGATATGAATACATGCTTTATTTTATTCCATTTTACTTTGTACTTGGCAATCTGCATTTGGGTTCCCTCTCCACAATCAAATAGGAGAAGTTGATCTTGGATGGTTACTATTTGGGCAGTAGGATGCCTGTTGTGTGCCGGTACTGCCGAATTATTACCTAAGATTGTGACTCCGAACATTGCTTATGAATTGACCCTGAAAATATTGAAAATATACATTGGGATAAATATATAAGGAAAAGACAATAAAAAAACATTTTCTGTAATTGTATCCGTTATTTATTAATCTTCGAAAAGAAAATCGTTGCCATCAAGCAACTCCCTTTCAATTTCCTCCATCTGTACAATATCCCACGCCTCACTTTCACTGGGGGTACAATTTAATATGTCATCCAGTTCTTCGCGTTCAAATACTTCATTTACTCCAGAAGAAATCTGACAAATAACAAAACTCGCATTGCCCTCATAAAAACTTTGTTGTAGCAATGCAATTGTTTGTGCTATACCAGAACTAATTGTAATAACTGAATGCATATTCAACACAACATTCTTTACTTCTGCTTCAAGATATGGTGTACAGGCTTTTTTTAAATCCACAGCCATATTGTCATTTAAGTCTGTATCTAACAGTGCAATGACAGTAAATTTCTCCTTGGTATCAATTT
This sequence comes from Chitinophagaceae bacterium, assembly GCA_025359725.1. Taxonomy (GTDB): domain Bacteria; phylum Bacteroidota; class Bacteroidia; order Chitinophagales; family Chitinophagaceae; genus Parasediminibacterium. Next base: position 830 of record JANYEX010000178.1, read on the forward strand.
TGAAATTCATTATTTCTTTACATTAACATTATGTGAATAAATCTTCAACTAATTTCATCAAAAATATTCGTTATTATTGTACAACTGTACATAAAGAAAATAAAATAGTTACATGGATAATAATTTTTCACCTCAAGTTAAAGAAATCATCTCATTCAGTAGGGAGGAAGCTCTCCGGTTGGGAAATGATTTTATAGGTACAGAACATCTTTTGTTGGGATTGATAAGAGATGGTGAAAATACTGCTATCAAGGTTTTGCAACGTTTAAATGTTGATTTGTATGAGCTGCGCAAAGAAATTGAGCTTGCAGTAAAAGACAAGACAGGAAAACATATTGCAAATATTAATAGTCTGCCGCTAACAAAGCAGGCAGAAAAGGTAATAAGAGTAACTGTTTTAGAAGCTAAAGCTCTAAAAAGCCCATTGGTAGAAACAGAACATCTTATGCTTAGTATCCTTAAGAACAAGGAAAATATTGCAACACAAATTTTAAATCAATTTGACGTGGACTACGACATGTTTAGAACCGAGTTGGGTATGGTTGGGAGCGCAATAACTCCCAAAAACGAGTTTCCTGATGAGAACGAGGATGAATTTGAAGATGAAAAAAGAGGTGGTGGTTATCAACAACCTAAAAGTGGTGGTACACAAGGCAAGCCCAACCCTGCTGCAAAAAGCAAGACACCTGTATTGGATAACTTTGGCAGGGATATTACTAAAATGGCAGAGGCTGGCAATCTAGACCCTATTGTGGGGCGTGAAACTGAAATTGAAAGAGTATCGCAGATACTTTCAAGACGTAAGAAAAACAATCCAATATTAATTGGTGAACCTGGTGTGGGTAAAACCGCAATAGTTGAAGGGTTGGCTTTGCGTATTGTACAAAGAAAAGTAAGCAGGGTATTGTTTGATAAAAGGGTAATCTCTCTTGATTTGGCCGCCTTAGTTGCTGGTACTAAATACCGTGGTCAGTTTGAAGAAAGGATGAAAGCCATCATGAATGAATTGGAGAAAAACAGAGATGTTATCTTGTTCATTGATGAAATACATACAATTGTAGGTGCTGGTGGTGCAAGTGGTAGTTTAGATGCTAGCAATATATTTAAACCTGCATTAGCTCGCGGTGAGCTTCAATGTATTGGAGCATCTACACTTGATGAGTATCGTCAGTTTATTGAAAAAGATGGTGCTTTGGATAGAAGGTTTCAGAAAGTATTGATTGAGCCACCATCCGTTGATGAAACGATTCAAATACTTACCAACATTAAGAGTAAATATGAGGATTATCACAATGTAAACTATGATGATGCTGCTATCGAAGCTTGTGTAAAGTTGAGTGATAGGTACATGACTGATCGTTTATTGCCTGATAAAGCGATTGATGTGTTGGATGAAGTGGGTGCTAGGGTGCATTTAAAGAATATAAATGTACCAGAAGAAATCATTGAGCTAGAAAAGCAAATTGAAGAAGTTAAGATTGAAAAGAACAAGGTAGTTAAAAGCCAACGCTTCGAAGAAGCTGCTAGCTTACGAGACAAAGAGAAGAGGCTTGGCGAAGAGTTGGATAAGGCTAAAGGTACTTGGGAAGAAGAAAGCAAGCATAAACGTTACCCTATAACTGAAGATAACATTGCGGAAGTTGTAAGTATGATGACGGGCATACCTGTAAAGCGTATGGTTCAGGCGGAAACTGAAAAGCTTCGTAGGATGAGTGAAGACATGAGGGGAATGGTTATTGGTCAGGAAGATGCTATTAGTAAGGTTACTAAGGCTATTCAGCGTAATAGGGTAGGACTAAAAGATCCTAAAAAGCCTATAGGTAGCTTTATATTCTTAGGACCTACGGGTGTTGGTAAAACAGAGTTGGCAAGGAGCTTAGCCAAATATATGTTTGACAGTGAAGACGCACTTATTCGAATAGATATGAGTGAGTACATGGAGAAGTTCACTGTTACTCGTTTGATAGGTGCTCCTCCAGGCTATGTTGGATATGAAGAAGGTGGGCAGTTGACTGAGAAAGTTAGACGTAAACCTTATTCAGTTATACTATTTGATGAAATTGAAAAAGCACATCCAGATATTTATAACATACTGCTGCAAGTGTTGGATGATGGTCAGTTGACTGATGGATTGGGAAGAAAGATTGACTTTAAGAACAGTCTTATTATCATGACTTCTAATATTGGTGTTAGGCAATTGAAAGAGTTTGGCGACGGAGTTGGTTTTGCCACAGCAACAAGAATGCAAAATCAGGAAGAGAACAATAAGGCAGTTATAGAAAAGTCTTTAAAGAAAACTTTCTCGCCTGAATTCTTGAATAGGATTGATGACGTAGTTATCTTCAATAATTTGACTAAAGAAAACATTTTTGCCATAATAGATATAGTAATGCAAGGTGTTTATAAACGCCTTACAAACATGGGTTATTCCCTTGAAATTACTGCTGAGGCTAAAGATTTCATTGCTGAGAAAGGGTATGATATAAACTTTGGGGCAAGACCTTTGCATCGTGCAATACAAAAATATCTAGAAGATCCTCTTGCCGAGGAAATTTTAAATATGAATATTAAATCGGGCGATACCCTGTTGGCAGTACTTGACAAAGAGACGAATAAGATAAAATATGAGATTAAAAGAGTAGAAGCAGCTCCTGCTGAAACAGAAGAGAGTACAAATGTTTAATCTAGAAAGTTAATAAGCAAAAGCCCCTATCGGAAAGATGATAGGGGCTTTTTTGTTGATACAAATCATATTATTCCTAGAAATTACCCATTACTTTGCGTCAATTTTTTATACGATATGGAAGCACTACGAGAACAGTGGTTAATACTTATTTCTACCCCAATCTACATTATCCTTATTGGTAGTGAATTGTTATTGTCGCATTGGCAATACCAACAGAAATACACTATTAAAGATACTTTTACCAACGTGTATCTAATGTTATTGAACGCAGGTATAGACCTTGCCTTTAGGGTTGTTTACGTTTCAATCTTCCAATATTGCTATGTGCATAAACTCATCAACTGGCAAATAGGTTTTTTCTATTGGGCAGCAATATTAGTTTCAGAAGACTTTTTATACTATTGGTTACACAGGTTCGATCATGAAATAAGGTTCTTTTGGGCAGCCCATGTAACGCATCACAGTAGCGAACAATACAACTTTTCGGTAGGTTTTCGTTCGTCAGTATTTCAGCCACTGTATCGGTTCATCTACTTTATACCATTGCCCTTTCTTGGGTTTAAACCATTGGATATACTGTTTATTTATGCGGCCACTCAGATATGGGGCATATTTGTTCATACTCAATTGATTAAGAAAATGGGTTGGTTGGAATATATATTGGTAACCCCTTCTCACCATAGGGTGCATCATGCCTCTAATCCCAAATACCTCGATAAGAATATGGGGATGTTTTTAATTTTGTGGGATAAGCTATTTGGTACGTTCCAACCAGAATTGGAAGAACAAGAATATCAACCTATTAAATATGGATTGACTAAGAATATTGAGAAGCCAAATGCTATTTCAATTGTTTTTCACGAATGGAATCAGATAGTAAAAGATATTTTTCAGCCCAATATATCTCTAAAAGAAAGGATAAACTATATCGTTGGACCACCGGGTTATAGTCATGATGGAAGCAGAAAAACCAGTGAACAGATGCGAAAAGAAGAAGCTAACATAAATTATTAAAATGTGGATAATTTAATAAAATTGATGGGTTACCTAAAAAAGGCTATTTTTTAATACTTAGCTAGTAAAATAAGCAGAACATTGAAGGTATATGTTTTTTTTATTGATTAAATAATCAGTTTTTATAAATAGTAATCGTGTTTATTGTAAATATTTAAATTTTATTAATTTGTAGATATTCTAAATATTCTTATTGAATATGAATTTAATGTTAACTTTTTCATTTAACATTGCATTATCAAATTTTGAATAGATGATTAGTATGTCAGTCTGCTTAAAAACTACTTAGATTGATATACTTTACATAAAATTCTTCTGAGGTTTACACATAAATCTCAGACTACCGACCTCTAACGATGTGTGTTTTTTGCTTGTTTAATAAGAGGCTGTCTCAATAGAGCAGCCTCTTTTGATTTGTGTATTTATTAATCAGAACCCTTCACCATCCCAATCGCACCAACCTTACCATCACTCGTTACAATACGCAAATGATATATCCCTGCTTGTAAGCCACGTAAAGACAAACTTGGGTTGCTTGCATCATGCAAGGAAATAACCTTTACTACCCTGCCCATATTATCCACCACTTGCACCGTAGCAATATGACTGCCACTAATGGTTATCTTATCCTTACTTGGGTTAGGAAATACGGTTAACGGTAATCGGTCAGCGGTTAACTGCACCTCTACCACATTGCTGTAACTAAAATTGCCGTCTTTGTCTATCATTTTCAGGCGATAATAGTTGGTACCCTTGAATGGGGCATTATCTGTAAAATCATATTGGTTTGCACCAATGCCTTTGGCTGCTTCGTTTCCTATCACGGAGAACGATTTTTCGTCGTTGCCCCGTTCTATCGCAAAACTGGTGGTGTTGACCTCTGTGGTGGTTTCCCATATTACTTGCACCTTCTTCTCGACGAGAGAAGCCGTGGATGAATGTAACTGTAACGGAAGTAGGAAGGCTACAGCTGATGCGTCTGAAAGCCTATCAGATCCATTCTAATACCAACTTGACGCGTCTTGCGTCTTCGAAGACCAGAAGGAAAACTGCCCTGACGAAGCCCAAATCTTCGAATAGTAGCCCCTCGTCTGCTCGTAACAAGCCCCAATCTGCTCGTATTTAACGATAATCGTAGTGGTTTAGGTGCTGATTATCGCAGATAATACTATTATTTGCGTAAACCGCCTTCTGGTCTTCGAAGACCAGACTCGCGTCTTCGAAGACCAGAAGCGCATCAGCGAGCTACTGGCTCAGGGAGGCTCGGTTTTGCTAGTGGTAGAGAAGCGTGTGAGTGCCATCAGATAGGCTGACCGATGGAATGGAAGCGAAATGTTGTGGTGCAGCGCAAAAGACAAAATGGCATCTTTGCAGTGCAGAGCCGCTAGCCGCAACACGCAGGCAAAGTGCAACAGCCGATACACCCAACACCTACGAAAAAGGGGTAGCACGGCGGTAACAAACAGCGTGAGGGGAAAGAAGAAAAGCAATAGTACAATAAGGGTCTGGGCTTGCGCCTTCACAGTCCGTGCCGTGTTTAATAACAAGCCCATCACAATGGCGAAAGCTACTTCCATCCTATAGCAACGAAAAGGGAAAGACTGCTTCATCATCATGAAATTTTAAGGTGAGAATGGTTTGCAATGGGCAGTGATGCACAAACTTGGTAATCGGTTCATTCTGTGCGAGCAATGTTTCAAAAACTTCATCAAGTGCAAACCATGTGGAACGCCTTATGGTCACAGCAAGTGCCGCCTCTATATCACTTAAGGCATAAGCGATATTATGTGTGTACAGAATGCATCGTTTGTAAAACAACGGTTTTTCCACTTCGAAACCCTTTGCGCAGAGATGCCATCGTGCAATGACAATTCTTCGTTTGAAACAGAAACAGCAGCTTGTAGTTATTGTCTGATGTATATATTTGTCGTAGCGTTGGAATGGTAAATTTGTTGCATATTATTTTATTTATAGTAAAATAAAAATAATCAACTTTTTGCCTTTCAGCCCTTGTGGATTCGTTTCGGCTACGCCTTCTCTTCACCACAAGGGCTGAAAGATTACATCAACAACATTATGATAAAGACCTTAGAAGTTTAGGGAGGTGTCAATAGATTAATAACTGATGTTACGCAGTTTTATTCACATTAAACAAAAATTACCACATAGGCACCTAGTATTTGCTATTAGCTTAGATAAGAAAACATAGAAAAAAGTTTCACTTTTTAATACCCGAGTCTATGTGTACTTTAAGTGCAACGTTTTTCACCTTATTTTTCTTTTTCTATGTGACTATTGCGTCTATGTGGTAGAAAAAAGGCTTTGCTTAGGATGTTGATAAATGTGCGTAAGGTCAGTTGATAAGCTAATCAATTCAAAAAATAGAAACTATGGATTTACATGACATCAAAAAAGAATACACCAACGGCGAAGTGACCATTATGTGGCAATCGGGTAAATGTATTCACTCAGGAAACTGCATAAGAAACAACCCGAAAGTGTTTAAACCAAAGGATAAGCCGTGGATTACTCCAGAAAATTCAAGTAAAGAAGAGATTATTAACACCATCAATAAGTGCCCATCTGGCGCATTGAGTTATTATTTGAATCCTAAAAACTAGGCTAGCTACGGTGGTTACTTCTAAAACTTGTAGAACACACTCACTTGAGCATAGAAAAGATTTTTCAAGTGTAGCTCAGTGCCTTGGGTAGTATCTGCCTTCTTGCTCTTTATTATTCCATTTTTAAGTGTAGTAATAGTGGTTGTAACGGTGTGAATAGGGTTTTGAGGGATAGCTAAAGTTGGCGAAAAAGCTAAACCCCACTTCTTTCCACCATAGCCAATGGGAGCAGATAATTCAAAATCCAGTAATGTTGGTTGGTTTACATTTCTATTGCTTACTGACGTTACGGTAGAAATACTGACTGCTTGAGGATTCCCTTTTTTTGCGGCCTTCTTTACTCTTCTGTTAGTGTATCCCTCATAAAAGTTCAGGGTGCTAGCATTGGCGGTTACGGTAGGAGTAACTGTCCATTTGTTATTTTTCTCTTCAAAAGAAAACTCATGTTCTAATCCTAAATTGAGAGAGTAGTCTTTTTTAGAAGCAAACACAACATCAGCACCAGCATTTATAGAAACTATTTCAAAGAGATCGTAGCTAAGGCTACCACTTATTGCACCAGCTACATCGCTCTTTATAGAAGTACTGTTTGAGTTATAAAAGGTTTTGTTGGCAGAAATACTAGCACTCAGATTATCAATAATATCAAAATCATAACCTGCATCCAAGGAATAATTGTCAATGCTGCTATTAGCGTTAGCAAGGTATGAAAGCCCTGCGGAGACATAAAATCCATGTTTATTATAATACCCAATTGTAGGGGTTAAATAGGGGGTAGAACCAGAATCGCTACGTCCGTTGTAAGTTGCATTATTAATATACGCAGCTGTTATTTTGAAGTAAGAAGTTTTCTTTTCTGAACTATCCGCGGTTGTTTTTGATGAATCTACCTTATTGGTTTGCCCATATAAGTTAGAAATGGAGACCAAGATGAAGGCAGTTAAAAGAGTTTTTATATTCATAATGACTAGTAAAAGGTTAAAAGAAGGGTTAGTTAAAATCAGATGCCTCAAAATGAAAAAATGCTGCCTAGAATTCTGGTAGTTAGGTATCTACCGCAGATGCTAAATAAGAAATCCATAAAGGGTGTCGTTCTTGTTTATTTCGGTAAAATCTATTTTGTAGTCTATCATCCTTTCCATCAAACCTTTGTAATCTTCTTTAAAAGATAATTCTATCCCTACTAACGCAGGACCAGATTCTTTGTTTGTTTTATGGAAATACTCAAAGCGAGCTATATCGTCATGCGGGCCTAAAACGAAGTTTACAAAATCTCGTAAAGCACCTGGGCGTTGCGCAAAACGGATAAGAAAGTAATATTTAAGTCCCTCATATTGCAGGCTACGTTCTTTTATTTCAGGCATACGGTCTATGTCGTTATTGCCGCCGCTGATAATGCAAACAACTTCCTTTCCTTTTATTTGGGCAGCATAATCGTCCAGACAAGCAATGGTTAAAGCACCAGCGGGCTCTAGTACAATGGCATCTTCATTATATAATTGCAGTATTGTAGAGCAAACTTTCCCTTCGGCAACCAAGTGCATATCAGCCAATACCGCAGCACAAATTGGGTAAGTAATGTCGCCAATTCTTTTAATGGCAGCACCATCCACAAATCTATCAATGTTTTCTAGCGTAACAGGATGCCCTGCCTCTAGTGCCTTTGTAAGAGAGGGCGCACCCTCTGGCTCTAGTCCTATAATCTTTGTTTTTGACGATACTTGCTTGTAATAACTGCCTACCCCAGCACTTAAACCACCACCACCTACAGGTACAAATAGATAATCGGTATCTTTTTTCTGGTCAAATATCTCTACGCCAACCGTTCCTTGTCCCTCAATAATCTTCAAATCGTCAAAAGCAGGGACAAATACCATATCATTTTCTTCGGTAAATTTCTTAGCGGCAATCGAGCAGTCATCAAAAGTGTCACCTATTAGTTTCACCTCAATACTGTCTCCGCCAAACATTTTGGTCTGCCTTATTTTCTGTTTTGGGGTACTGCTCGGCATAAAAATCACCCCCTTCACTTTCATTTGCTTGCAACTAAAAGCAACACCTTGCGCATGATTTCCCGCACTGGCACAAACAACCCCACGCTGCAACTGCTCTTGTGGTAGACTACTCATCATGTTGTAAGCACCACGAAGTTTGTAGGAACGCACCACCTGTAAATCCTCCCTTTTGAGATAAATATTACACTGATACCTGTTAGATAGGTTCTGATTATATTGCAAAGGAGTGTTCAGTACCACCATCTTTAGGCGTTGGGTAGCTGCTTCAAAATCAAGTCCCCATGTTATTGTTTCGCTATTTGTTTGTGTTGTCATTACCCAATGTTTGGTTATTGTAAATATATTACAATCTACCCAAAGAGCATAAGCTTATAAAGAAGGAATGTTAGGGTCTGGGATATTGACCATTTAGGATTTGATAGAAGTAGCTTTGGTTATTTATAGTTGAAAGTAACTGTGTATTAGTTATTTCTTCGAGTATAATGGGAATCAGCCGCTTAAATAATTTGAAATCTTACAAGATTTCTATATCCTAAAACTGTCCTTGTGTTAAAATAAATGGTAGGGGACTTTTCTGTTGACAGCCATTAATTTTATGTTCCAATAACAAAGAATCTTCTTTTAAACGATGAAACACTACATTCGTTTGCAAATAATTTTTACTGATTAAATCAATCAAAAAATAGTGAATAAACATATTCCATTGGCAGAAAGGATGCGCCCTTGTAGCTTGGACGACCTTGTGGGGCAGGAACATCTTACGGGTAAGGGTAGCATTTTGCGCTCGTCTATCCTGCAAGGAAACCTGCCTTCTATCATACTTTGGGGGCCGCCGGGTGTGGGCAAAACGACCATTGCTACCATCATTGCACATACTATCAACGTGCCTTATTTTCAACTGAGTGCCATTAGCAGTGGGGTAAAAGAAGTGCGGGAAGTGATTGCGCAGGCGGGGCAAACGAGTAAGGCGATTCTTTTTATTGATGAGATACATAGGTTTAATAAAGGGCAACAAGATGCGTTGCTGGGGGCGGTGGAAAAGGGAGTTATTACCCTGATTGGTGCTACAACCGAGAACCCATCTTTTGAGGTAAATAGTGCGTTGTTAAGTAGGGCGCAGGTGTATGTGTTGAGGTCTTTGCAGGAAGAAGACCTGCTGAAACTAATCACGCAGGCGATAGAAAAAGACGAAGTGCTAGCGCAATACGACATAGAATTGGAGGAAACGGGTGCTATGATAAAGATTAGTGGGGGCGATGCACGTAAATTGTTGAACCTACTAGAACTGGTGGTGCAGACTGCTGGGGCATTCAATAAAAAAGTAGTTATTACGGATGATGTGGTGATGAAAATTGCCCAACAGAAGGTAGCACTGTATGATAAATCGGGCGAGCAACACTACGATTTGATTTCTGCGTTTATCAAAAGTATGCGAGGCAGCGACCCAAACGGGGCAGTTTATTGGTTGGCAAGAATGATAGAAGGTGGCGAAGATGTTCAGTTTATTGCCCGAAGGATGCTTATATTTTCTAGTGAGGATGTGGGTAATGCAAACCCGAACGCTTTGTTGTTAGCCAATGCAACCTTTGAGGCGGTCAGTAAAATTGGTTATCCCGAAAGCAGGATTATACTATCACAGTGCGCTACTTATCTGGCATCGTCGGCCAAAAGCAATGCCTCTTACGAAGCCATAGGAAAAGCGTTGGAAGCAGTTTCGCAAACGGGGGATTTGCCCGTTCCGCTACATATTCGCAATGCACCAACAAAACTGATGAAAGATATAGGCTATGGAAAAAACTATCAATACTCCCATTTAGGAAAAGATAGTTTTATAGAACAAGAGTATTTGCCAGCTGCTTTATCTGGAAAGACGTTCTATAATCCAGGAAATAATGCCAGAGAGAACGAGCTAAGAAAGTTTTTGAAAGAACGTTGGAAAGAGAAATATGGGTACTAATAAGAAAGATTTTTCTTATTGAATAGATGCCCCCTTTTGATAACATTTTCTACATCTTGGTTCATAAGTATCCTTTTCGCCCAATAGAAGCTGCCCATCCTGCATAGTTTTGCGATAAGATATACTGGCAATATTGCCACATTTTACACAGATGGCGTGCAGCTTAGTTATGTAATCGGCAACGGCAAGCAGTTGTGGCATGGAACCAAAGGGTTTGCCTTTATAATCCATATCCAAACCAGCAACTATAACCCTAATGCCCTGCATGGCTAGGGTTTGACAAACATTTACAATCTCTTCGCCAAAGAATTGCGCCTCATCAATACCCACTACATCCACATCGTTTGCCATTAAAAGTATTGCCTGCGGATTATCAATAGGGGTGGAAAGGATGGCATTAGCATCGTGGCTAACCACCTGCGTTTCATCGTAGCGCGTATCTATGGCGGGCTTAAATATTTCTACTTTTAGGTTGGCAAACTTTACCCTCTTTAGCCTTCTGATAAGTTCCTCTGTCTTGCCGCTAAACATACTGCCGCAGATAACTTCAATCCAACCCGTTTTTTCTCCACTTATATTTGGTTCAATAAACATTCTGTAAAATATTTTGTCCTAAAATCCGTTAGTAAATAAAGTATAATTTTATTCTTCAAAAGTACCCAGTTATGTTAGAACGAGCTTCGCAAATAATTAAAAAATTACAAGAATTAGTAGATGATAATGCAAAACCAGCCGTTCTGCTTACGATTTCGGAGATGTTAGTAGCCGAATTACAACAGTTGCAAGCAGCTTCGCCGGCTTCCTCGGTTTCTATAACCATGCCCAGAAGAACAATGGTTATGGTAGAGCCATTACCACAAAAAGAAGCCGAAGAAACGATTGCACCTGCGGTATTAGCCGATACTTTGGTTGAGGATGATGAATATAATGCTAATAAGGAAGAAATGATTCCTGATTATTCTAGCAAAACAGAAACGACTTACGAACTAGTAGAAGAATTAATTACACCGATAGAGGGGCGGGAAGAATATATTTTGGAGATGCCCGAAGCGGAAGAGGAAAAGGTGGCAGAAATGGAAGAACCAAAGCATTATGAACAGCTATTGGCGGTTACACCGAACGATATTCTGTTTGAAAGTACTACACAAATCCCTACGCTACCTTCGTTCGAGGAACCTTCTACACACATAAACGAAGCTTTTGGTAAAAGTGAACCTGAATTAAACGAGAAGTATAAGGAACACAAGGTAGAAGTGGCGCACCTGTTGGATAACACGCACATAAAAGATTTGAAAAGAGCTATAACTATCAATGAAAAATACTTGTTTATCAATGAATTGTTTGGTAGTGATGAAGCAATGTACGACCGCAGTATAAAGCACATCCAGAGCTTTAGCATATTGCCAGAAGCGACCTTCTGGATACAGAGAGAATTGAAGATTAAGTACAAATGGTCAGATTCCAGCGAAGTAGTTCAGTTGTTTGATCAGTTGGTTAAAAGACGGTTTTCATAAATATATTTGGTAATTATCGAGGTAGCACCGACATTTTCATACACATAGTTACCAGCTGAGTTAGAAGCAGCGTTATATTTTTCTGTATCATTGAATAAGGAATTGAAAATCTTTTCTAGCTCAATGGTACTTTCTACGCTGAACCCACCACCGTTATCAACTAATGCTATAGCCTCAAAGTATTTGCTGTATTCTGGTCCAAATACAACGGGTTTACCATACACAGCAGCTTCCAAAACATTATGTACGCCATCATCCCCAAACCCGCCACCTACAAAGCAAATGGTTGCATATTTATACAAGCGGCTAAGCATTCCAATGTTATTGATGATAAGGATGTTTGCTTCTCTTTGGTTTTCCGTTGACAGTTTACCGTCAACCGAAAGCTCTACTTCAATCTCGGTCAACGGTAAACGGTTATCGGTTAAAAAATCACTAAACCTAACCGCATTAGGATACAGCTTTACACATTCTTCAATCCTAGCTTGCTGAATATCGTGCGGTGCTATGATAAACAAGACATGAGGATGAGTTTTAGCATAATGATATAACACCTCGTCGTCTTCTAACCACGTACTACCGCAAACTATTACCTGCTGATGATTACCTATAAAAGTTTCTATTGTAGCTATGGGGTCAAATTGTTGGGCAATGCTAAATACCCTATCAAAACGGGTATCGCCACTAAGTACAACCTTATCTGTAATGCCGATACTTTTGAGTAAATCGACAGAATCCTCGTTTTGAACAAACAGTTTGGTAAAATAATTAAGTATCTGTCTATTGAAGTTTCCATACCATTTAAAAAACGGTTGGCTATCTCTGAATATTCCTGAAACGAGTAACAGCGGTATGTTCCGTTGGTGTATTGTTTTGAGGTAATAATACCAAAACTCATACTTAACAAACACTACCAAGGACGGCTTTACTATATCCAGAAACCTAGTTGCATTGGTGGCACTATCCATTGGTAGATAAAATACCCAATCGGCGTGTTCGTAGTTCTTCCTTATCTCATAGCCAGAAGGGGAAAAGAAGGTAATGAGTATTTTAATTGAGGTATTGCTTTTTTTTATCTCTTCAATAATTGGTCGTCCTTGTTCAAACTCGCCTAAGGATGAGCAGTGTATCCAAAGTACCTCACTCTTGTTAGTTGCAAAAGCTTCTTCTAATCTTTTAAAAGTGTCCTTGCGACCATCAACCCATAGTCTGGCTTTTTCATTCTTTCCGCTAATCAGTTTTGCAACGATAGGGTAGAGGGTGATAAATATTTGATAGAAAAAACGCACGATAAATATGAATTATGAATTATGAAATATTTTATCACTACTACTCGTCTAACCACTAACCATTAATCCTCACTTATTCAACACAATCCTAAAGGTAGTGCCCTTGCCAATCTCGCTTTGTAGCACAAATATCTGTCCTTTATGGTATTGCTCTATTATTCGTTTTGTAAGCGTTAGTCCCAAGCCCCAGCCCCTCTTTTTAGTTGAGAACCCAGCGTTAAATACCTTGCCAATATTAGCTTTCGATATACCCTTCCCCGTATCAGATACGTCTATCACTATTTGCGCAGCTGCATCCTTTATGGTTATAAGAATGCTGCCTTTCCCTTCCATTGCGTCTAGGGCATTCTTCAATAAATTTTCTATAACCCAATCAAATAAAGGGGGACATATCAGCGACAAAATATTTGTTTCACCGTAAGTATTCAATTCAAAACTAACATGCCAGCCAGCTCTTTTCTGGATATAATCCATCATATTTTCTACCAATTCTATCAGGTTCTTCTCTTCTAATACAGGCATGCTTCCTATCTTCCCAAACCTATCGGTAATGAGCAATAACCTATTTACATCCTTCTCAATTTCTGGGGCAATTTTTTCATTTCCCTCAATTTCTTTCATCATTTCCACCCATCCTTGCAGGCTACTCACGGGCGTTCCTAATTGGTGCGCCGTCTCTTTTGCCATTCCCGCCCAAACTTGGTTTTGCCTGCTGACATAGTTGGCTCGTTGGGCTAACATAACAATTACAATAAAGAAAAATACGATTACTAACTGTACAATTGGATAGTATTTAACTTCTTTTAATAACTCGCTAGGACCATAATAATATTTATTAGCTATGTATGGCTTCTTACTGATAACCAATACTATTGGTTGGGCATATTCTTTAAATTCTTCCAATGTTTCCGATAGATAATTCTTATTGTTCTTAACATTGAGGGTGTCTAAATTTAAATAGTTATTAGAGATACTATCCTTCTCGTCCGTTTCAATAATGGGGATGTTTATATTACCACTTGATATCTTTGTAGCTAGATTTAAGTTGGTGGTGTCTGATGAGTTGAGTATTGTTTTCTGTGCATCAACCCAAATTTCCACGTTATTTTTCTCTTGCGCTGCAATTTTGGTGGAAAGGGATTCACTATAAAAAACAGTAGCAATAACTATCAGTACTGCAATAGTACCAAGCAAGCTGCGCCAGTTAACCCACTGTTTTATCATAGCTGTAAAAGTAGCGATAAGTGATTGTTTATAAACGAAAGTATAATTATTCAATGTTGATCTTTTACCCATTTTCTAAGGCATTCCGAAATTTTTAGGTGCATTTGGCGGATATCCTCCCTTTTTTTTGTGTTAACTAAGATGCAGCCATGCTATCCTCGTGTAAAGAGGGGGTTATAATTCGTCTTTTTTATCATTTAAGACGGATTATAATCTTGTACTCAGAAATTTACAATTTAATTACTGGGGGTTATCAATATTCCTAGAAATTTCAAGAAGAGAAAGAAATAATCAATAGTTGTTTTTTAGAATAAGTTAATAACTAATTAAACTACCTCTTTGTAGCTAAGAACTTTTAGCCTATTAGATAGAATACCCAGAAATAAATACTATCTCAAAACATTATCCCCACCCGTTGTGCTTTTCGTTTCATCCACCTACTTTCGCGACTCTTTTATCAAAGACAGGAATAATATGAATCAGTTTGAACAGATGATTGCAGGTAGAATGAACCTAAAAACCACACAAGTAGCTGCTGTATTTGCGTTGTTTGCCGAAGGTGCTACCATCCCCTTTATAGCTAGGTATCGTAAGGATAAAACGGGTGCATTGAACGAAGTACAGATTCAACAGATACAGGATAAACTAAAAATATTGACGGAATTTGCCGATAGAAAGGCCTTTATAGAGAAAACCATTGGCGAGCAAGGTAAACTTACCGATGAGTTACAGGCAAGGATTGATAAGGCAATAACTATCACGAACTTAGAGGATATTTATTTGCCTTATAAATCTAAGCGCAAAACTAAGGCACAGGCAGCAAGGGAGAATGGATTGGAACCACTGTCCGTTTTGATACTGTCGCAGGTGCAAACCAACCTAGAGGAGGTGGCAAAAGAATATATAAACGATAAGGTTTTAACCATTGAAGATACTTTGCAGGGTGCAAGAGACATTATTGCCGAACAGGTAAATGAAGATACTACGGTGCGTGCCAAACTAAGGAAATGCTTTGAAGATACTGCCACTTTTCAGAGTAAGGTATTGCCCGAAAAAGAAACAGAAGCCATCAAATACAAAGACTATTTCGATTTTAGCGAGCCAATATACAAGATTCCTTCCCACAGGATATTGGCAATATTGCGTGGCTTCCTTGAAGGGCATCTACGTATGAACATTGCCCCAATAGAGGAAGAAGCCATCGACCTAATTGAGTCAATTTATATAAAAGAAAGCCTAAACAGCTCGGTAGAACAGGTAAAGAAGGCCATCAAGGATTCGTATAAAAGATTATTGCATCCAAGTTTGGAAACAGAGTTTAGAACGAACATGAAAAACAAGGCAGACGAGGAAGCTATCAATGTATTTGCTGAGAACCTGAAACAATTATTGTTAAGTGCACCATTAGGTAGCAAGCGTGTATTGGCAATAGACCCTGGTTATAGAACAGGCTGCAAGATTGTTTGCTTGGACGAACAAGGTGCATTATTAAAGACAAGTCTTATATACATTCATGAAGGAAACAAACAGCTAGAGGCGGGTTATGTAGTAAAGGATTTGGTAGCGAAATACAATATAGAAACCTTTGCTATTGGTGATGGAACGGCGGGTAGGGAAACTGAACAATTTATTAAGTCATTGAATTTGAATATTCCTATATTTTTAGTTAATGAAGACGGTGCAAGTATTTATTCAGCATCAGAAGTGGCAAGAGAAGAGTTTCCCGAGGAAGATATTACGGTAAGGGGTTCGGTAAGTATTGGTAGAAGGCTGATGGATCCGTTAGCAGAGCTAGTAAAACTAGACCCTAAAAGCATTGGGGTAGGGCAGTACCAGCATGATGTAAACCAATCCAGATTGAAAGAAAAGCTCGACCAAATTGTAGTAAGCTGCGTTAATCAGGTGGGGGTAAACCTCAATACTGCTAGCAAGAATCTATTAAGTTATGTTAGTGGTATAGGCGGCACCTTGGCAGATAACATTATAAAGCACAGAAATGAGATAGGTCAGTTTACCAGTAGGGAACAGTTATTGAAAGTGCCCCGTTTGGGTGGCAAGGCATATGAACAATGTGCGGGCTTTCTACGGATAAAAGAAGGTAGCAATCCCTTAGATGCTAGTGCTGTTCACCCAGAAGCCTATCCAATTATAAAGAAGATTGCGGCAGACCTAAACGTAGATGTAAAGGAACTGGTGAGTAATGAAACTCTTTTAAAGACAGTAGAACCAAAGAAATATGTTACCGAAGAAATTGGGATATTAACCATTCAGGATGTGTTAAAGGAACTAAAGAAGCCTGGACTCGATCCACGTAGTGCCTTAGAACAGTTTGAATTTGCTGGTATTTATAAGATGGAAGATGCCAAGGAAGGGATGATGGTACCCGGTGTTGTTACCAATATCACGCGTTTTGGTGCTTTTGTGGATATAGGCGTAAAGCAGGATGGATTGGTGCATGTGAGCGAGATATCACATACATTTATCACAGACCCTAACGAGGTGTTGAAGCTAAATGATAAAGTAATGGTGAAGATAGTTGAGGTGGACATTACTCGTAAAAGGATTGCTCTTTCCATTAAGCAAACGCAGGAAGCACCTGCTAAGAGAGCGAATAACACGAGGTTTAACAATAAAGAAAAGGCAAAATCCGATTTCTAGACTAAAAGATACTTGGAAAATAGTTATTAAATAGTTTAGTGATTTTATTATCAGATAATTGATTTCTAATAGAGGGCTAATTGGGTATCGTTTGCTACCAATTTAGGTGTTATTATTCAATAATTATTATTAGCATATTCACTTAATAAATAGTTTCCTCTAAGATATGTCTATTATCCTTATTTCTTCACGAAAAATATTAGCAAAAGCACCAAACATTCATTATTGTGTTGTAAAAAGTTGTTGCCTATCAAAACGAACCATCCAATAATGGATAAGAGGTATGGGGCAATTCCGTTTTGTTGCCTTAGTTTTAGTAAAAGAAATAGGGTAAATACCGTTTATCGTGCGTTTAATCTCTTCATTGAGGCGATAATGTTCTTCATCGAAGCCATAATATTTGCAATAAAAGTGGCAAAAAGTGGCTTATTTTACTGGGTTAACTAAAAAGTAGTTATATCTTATTGAATTTTAGATTATTCCATTAATTCAGTCGAAATTTTATAATCTATCACATAAGGGTAATAACAAACGCTTTTTTTAACGATTAAATCTTTTCAACAAAAACTCATTAATCCTTTTATACCTTTCGTCGTCTCTGACCTTTACTCACCAATAAAATAATTTTCATGATTTTTTTTAAACACCTTTTGCTTGCCACTACTTTTCTTTTAGTCATTGGTTCAAATAGTATTGCCCAACAACCGGCAAAGGATATTGAAAACCTTAAAGCTGCCGAGGCAGTGATGGCACAGCCTTTTGAGGAAGGACCCTTTCATCCAAATAGTGAAGAATTAAAGCGTATCCCTTGTCCAGAATGGTTTAGAGATGCAAAGTTTGGTATCTGGAGCCACTGGACACCTGCTTCTGTTCCAGGGCTTGATAATGGTTATCCCACCGATATGTACCACCAAGGTTCTGTCGATTACAAATATCACCTGGCTCATTATGGGCATCCTTCCGAGAAAGGTTTTAGGGCGGTGATAGAATCGTGGAAAGCAGAAAAGTTTGATCCAGAAGCCTTGATGAAAAAGTATGTTGCAGCGGGTGCCAAATACTTCTTTACCATCTCTTGCCACCACGACAACTTTGATAATTATGCGTCTAGCTACACTAGATGGAATGCGGTAGAAATGGGCCCTCACCGTGATATTGTGGGAGAATGGGAAAAGGCGACACGTAAATACAACCTTCATTTTGGTATTTCATCCCATGCGGATAGGGCTTGGGTATATTACAAAGGCAGCTATGGGGCTGATACTTCTGGTGAGAAGTCAGGAGTACCTTATGATGGAAACGACCCAGAATATTGGTCACTCTATCAAAAACCACATGGTCCTAAAGATAAACCTTCTCCTGAATTTATTTCACTTTGGTATGCCCGCCACAGGGAAATGGTTGATAAATACAAACCAGATTTATTGTATTTTGATGGTTCACTTCCTTTTGATAAAGAAGCAGGGTTGAAGCTTGCAGCCCATTTTTATAATGTAAATGCTGCCAAACACAATGGGAATCCAGAAGCGGTAATCAATGTAAAAGGTAACTTTGGGATTAGGGATTATGAGAGGGGAGAGGCCGATACTATCAAGTCTGTTCCTTGGCAGGATGATACTTCACTAGGCGGATGGTTCTTTTTGAACACTGAAAGCACGTTGAAGAATGATAGAATGTCGCACACCAAAACAACTGCCACAGTTATCCATACCCTTGCTGATGTCGTAAGTAAGAATGGTAACTTGTTGATGAACTTTCCACAGTATGGTGATGGTAGCTTGTATCCTGAGTGCGAACAAGTACTTGCCGAACTAGCTAAATGGATGCCCATAAATGGGGAAGCTATCTTTGGTACTCGCCCTTGGATAACTTTTGGTGAAGGTCCTACGATAATAAAGGCGGGTTATATGAATGAACCAAAAGCACCGTTTACAGCACAAGACATTCGTTTTACCACAAAAGGAAATACATTATACGCCATTATATTGGGTTGGCCAGGTGATGGGGCTACCGTTAACATAAAATCATTGGCTAAAGGATTGGCTACAAAAGAGGTAAAATCTATTAAGCTTTTAGGTAGTGATAAAAAGATTAAGTTTATCCAAGATACAGATGGATTAAAAGCAGTATTGCCTATGCAGCAACCTTGTGATTATGCTGTGGTTTTAAAGATGGAATAGGTTATTAAACTATTACTTAATTACTCACGAAAATGCGTTTTCCAAATCTGATTCGCCGTTGTTGTGTCTTCTAACCAACAACAACCAAATATAGGTGTCCTATTAGATAGTTGTTGGTGAGGAACACCATCAACGGCGAAACAAATTCAACCAGTTCGTTTTCAAATTACTTCGTGTAGATCTTTGGCTTATTACCTCAATATTTCCCTTTTTTCCGAGAATATTTTGCTCCGTTACAAATTGTAGCGGCTTGGTTTCAAATAAATACCACACCGTTTCAAATCGTAGCGGCGTGGTTTCAAATAAATACCACGCCGTTACAAATCGTAGCGGCATGGTTTCAAATAAATACCACACCGTTACAAATTGTAGCGGCTTGGTTTCAAATAAATACCACGCCGTTACAAATCGTAGCGGCGTGGTTTCAAATAAATACCACGCCGTTACAAATTGTAGCGGCTTGGTTTCAAATAAATACCGCACCGTTACAAATTGTAGCGGCATGGTTTCAAATATATTCCATGCCAACACAAATGTGGTTGGCTTGGTTTCAAATATATTCCATGCCAACGCAAATGTGGTTGGCTTGGATTCAAACATATTTTAGTTCGATAAAAATAGTTCAGGTCTAGGATATTGATAAAAAAGTCTCCCCCAAATAATTATGTTACGCTGTATTAAAAAGTACAGTATTTTCTCAAAAACTGTTTCAGGAAATCTTCCTGAAGCTATTTGTAAACAATTAAATTTTTAAAAATGACAAAGACTTATTTTATCCCCAGACCAGAAGAAACTAGGTTAACCTGGCTAACCAATTTTAACTTGAAGCTTATTTTTTATGCAAAAGCTTTGGGCATACTCGCCCCTGCTTTATTGATTGTGCTTAACGATACCAATGCGTTTACCTATATGATGGCATTAAAGGCTGCTGTTAAAAAGTTTGGTTTATCTGTAACTTCATTTTTAAAATCATTGTCTAACACTAGTCCCGAAACGGCACTCGCCGTCTATCCGGTACTGGCACCTGTTCCTGGTGGTGTACCGCTGGCAGTACCCTTAGGCATTTTTCCTCGTTGTGCCATATTGGCCAAACAAATAAAGGCTAGTGGTCTGTGTACAGATGCAATAGCGTTGGATTTGGGTATTGTAGGTACAGATATTGACCCGAAATTTGCAACAGCGCAACCAATATTAACAATGTCTATAAAAGCGGGCAAGCCGAGCGGGAAATATATACGCGGTCAGGCTAATGGCGTTCATATTGAGCGTATGCGTGGTGCCGAAACCGCTTTTAGCTATTTACTAACCGCCAATAAATCAACTTTTGTGGATAACAGCCCCAACCTTGTGGCAGGGCAAGCAGAAACCCGTCAATATAGGGCTTGGTTTATTGTAAACGATGAAGTAGTAGGTATTGTAAGTTTGGTATTTTCTATAACAGTAACAG
>JANYEX010000164.1 GCA_025359725.1 Chitinophagaceae bacterium
CGGAAAAACTGCAGAAAAATACCGTGTCAAAAAAAAGGGCATTAATTGCATAGTTTCAAATAGTTATTTGATATTTGACATGGACATAACCCCGTTTTTAAAATTATCCTCTCTAACGGTTACTTTTCTCACCCCTCGTTGCTAGCAAGTGCTAGCAACGAGGGGTTTTTGTTTACGACTATCTTATACTGCAAAATCTATCAGTTAATACCATTTTATGCCAGAAGAACGAGTTTGATGGTGTACCCTAAATAGTTTTAGAGCCTTATTCTAAAATTAAAATTATCGTATCTCTAGTAAAAAGTAGTCGCTAGTTGATAGCCGCCTATCATGTTGGTGATAGCCGCCTATCATGTTGGTGATAGCCGCCTATCATATTGGTGATAGCCGCCTATCATGTTGATGATAGAAAAGTATCATCTTTTTTGGTTTAAACCTTTTATACAAGAAGCCATCTTTGTGCATAACAGTATTTCGTAAGTTCGCTTTTAAAAAATGATATATAAGGGCTTTTTTTCTTTTTTCTTTTTTCTGTTCTTCACTTCATTAGTTATGGGGCAGCCCTTTCAATTAGGTTCTGACTACTATCCCGAGCATTTTGCAACAGAGAATGTTTCCAAAGATGCTTTGCTAATGAAAGCTGGCGGGTTAAATATTGTGCGTATTGGTGACTTTGCTTGGTTTAAAATGCAGCCCGATAGCAAAATTTACACTTTAGATTGGCTAATTAAAACCGTTGACACACTAGGTAAATACCAAATTAAATCCCTGCTTTGTACATCCACCGCTGCTATCCCAAAATGGATGTTCGATCAATATCCAGACATTATGCAGGTTACTGAAACGGGGCAAAGAAAGCCTTTTGGTAGATTGTTGAATAAGGATATAGAATCTTTAGCAGGCATCCAAATGCAGGAACAGTTTGCACTTATCAAGCAAGAGAATACTAAGATTAATTACCCAAACAATCCTTCCAACACAGCATATACTGGCTCTTTATGGTATGATGATTTCAAGCCATTGGCTACCGAAGTATTGGCAACATACAATAGTCGGTTCCTAAAAGGCAAGCCTGCGGTGGTTAAGAATAAGGTTGGCAAAGGAACGGTTTACTATATCGGTACTATTCCTTCTGATGAAATGATTAATCAATTAGCAACAGATTTTATATCAAATGCCCATATTGTTCCCTTGGCAAAGTGCGCCAATAAGTTAGTGGACATTACAGAATTGAAAGGAACGAATAAGTATGTATATGCGATTAACTTTTCTCAGGAAGATCATAAAATACAACTTTCAGTTCCTATGAGGGATATATTTACAAATCAAAAGGAGGAATCAACAATAGTAAAAGTATCGGACTTTAAGGTGCTTGAAGTAGAATAGAAAGGCTATTTATTAATCTGTTTTAGATGAATATGCAACTATTATTTGTAATCTATCAAGATATAAGAGTTTAACAAATAAAATAAACAATTAAAGGATGAAAAAAAAGTTTCTAGTAATTGTAGGTGTGCTTATCATTTCAATCAATGCAAAATCCCAGTTGCCACAATTAGGTAAAGCTTCAAATGCGCAAGTTATAGCTGCTATGACTTTGGAAGAAAAAGCTCAAATGGTAAATGGCGCAAACACACATGGTTACGATAGTGCCAGTAGTTTACTTCTAAAACAAGCTAAAAATCTAGTACCAGGTGCTGCTGGAACCACGATGCCATTGCCGCGCCTAGGTATCACACCTGCTATACTTTCTGATGGTCCAGCAGGTTTACGTATCAATCCAAAACGAAATGATAGTCCTGAGACTTATTACTGTACTGGATTCCCCATTGGTACGCTGCTTGCCGCCACTTGGAATCAAGACCTTGTCCAAAATGTAGGCGTTGCAATGGGTAATGAAACCTTAGAATATGGAGCAGATGTATTATTAGCACCCGGTATGAATATTCAGCGTAATCCTTTGTGTGGGCGTAATTTTGAATACTACTCAGAAGACCCCGTTCTTGCTGGCAAAACTGCTGCTGCATTTGTTAGGGGCGTACAAAGTCAGGGTGTGGGAACATCCATCAAACATTTTGCTTGTAATAACCAAGAAACAAACCGATCAATGACTAATGCAATCGTATCGCAGCGGGCACTGAGAGAGATTTATCTTAAAAATTTTGAAATAACCGTTAAGGAGGGTAACCCTTGGACGGTTATGACCTCTTACAACAAATTAAATGGTCGCTACACTTCCGAAGATTCAATATTGATTAGCACAATTCTTCGCCAACAGTGGGGTTTTAAAGGGATGGTAATGAGTGATTGGGATGGGGGAACCAACCCCATAAGCCAAATGCTTGTTGGGAATGATTTACTACAACCAGGAAAAAAGAAAAGCTACGATACTATACTGTCTTGCTTAAAATCTGGGTCTTTACCCTCATCGGTAATTGATGCAAATATTAATCTTATTTTGGAATTGATTAAGAAAACACCTCGTTTCAGAGGTTTCATTCCTTCCAACAGACCCGACCTTAAAGCACATGCTTTAGTTACAAGGCAATCTGCTACCGAAGGGATTGTTCTATTGAAAAACGTTAATGAGGCACTACCTTTAAAAAAGTCAATACAAAAAGTAGCTTTGTTTGGTGTGTACTCCTACGACTTATTCACTGCGGGTGGCACTGGCTCTGGCGATGTAAATAAAGCATATATCACAAACCTCAAACAGGGGTTGTCGAATGCAAGCATTCCTATAGAACAGTCTACTGAAGCGGCTTACAATAAATATTTTAACGATAGTTTGCCCAAAATAAAAAAGTATAATGCCACCAAAAAGTGGAATCAACCCTCTTATCACTTGCCTGAGATCTTGCCTAATGAAACCGATTTAATGACATCTTCCACCAATGCCGACCTTGCCCTGATTACAATTGGGAGGAATTCGGGCGAGAGCTACGATAGAAAATTACAATACGATTTCTTACTTACTGATGATGAAACCAAGCTTCTAACAAACGTTTGTAATGCTTTTCATCAAGCTGGAAAGAAAGTAGTGGTGATTTTAAATATATGTGGGGTAATAGAAACCGCTTCTTGGAAAAACCTGCCCGATGCAATTTTGGTGGCCTGGCAACCCGGACAAGAGGGAGGTAATTCTATTGTAGATGTATTAAAAGGAATTGAGAATCCCTCTGGAAAATTACCTATGACTTTTCCAATTAAATATGAGGATGTACCTTCTGCCAAAAATTTCCCTTCGGAGTATGCTACAGAAGCTGATGAGACCAAAGACAAAAAGAAAAATGTTGATTATACCAATTATAAAGAAGGCATCTATGTTGGCTACCGTCATTACACCACCTTTGATAAACCCGTATCTTATCCTTTTGGATATGGACTTTCATACACTAGTTTTAAATACAGCAACCTAAAAGTAAAGCAGATAGGCGATAATTTATTAGCAAGTGTAACCATTTCTAATACTGGAAAAGTAGCAGGAAAGGAAGTTGCCGAGTTGTACAGTACCGCACCCAAAGGCAAGCTGGATAAACCTAAATTGGAGTTGAGGGCTTTTGCCAAAACTAAGTTGTTACAACCCGCTGAATCCCAAATAGTAGAAATGATATTTCACAAAAGCGACTTAGCATCTTTCGATGAAAGCTCGTCCTCTTGGGTTGCCGATGCAGGGGAATACATAATTTCAGTTGGCACATCTGTTGAGAATATTCCTACCAAGGCAGTTTTTAAATTGGAAAAGAAATGGGAGAAGAAAGAGTTAGGATGGTAAATGAATACAGTAACAACAAGAAGGCTCCGCTTCGAGAGAAACCTTCCTTTAAAGTCACATATTTTATCCATCAAAAACCTCAAACTATTGCTAGATAGCGAAATTTAGCAAAGAGATGAAGAAAGTTGATTAAGAATTGAAATTATTTAAAAACGGCACTCAAAAAAACTATTGAGAGACACAATAATGTTACTAAGAGATGCAATAATGCTTGTGAGAGATTGAATAATTTAACAAACAGCATCGATATTTTTCAAAAGGCACATCAACCATAAATTATGGGCTTCAATTTATGTAAAATGGGTTGCATTAAGAGGGGAAGATTAGCTGATTTTAAACAATACTTTACAATAAAACAAAAAATATGAAGAAGATAACATACGCATTTTTACTCCTTATCTCAATTGCAAAAGCACAAGTAAAACCCGCAAGCCTTTTTAGTGATAATATGGTTTTGCAAAGAGAAACCAATGTGCCTGTTTGGGGAACTGCATCAGAAGGTGAGTCAGTTACGGTTGAGTTTGAAGGGCAAAAGCTAACTACTACCGCCAAAGAGGGCAAATGGAAAATAAACCTGAAACCTTTAAAGGCTGGTGGACCATTTACTATGACTATCAAAGGGAGCAACACTATTGCTATCAAGAATATTTTGGTGGGCGAAGTATGGTTGTGCAGTGGTCAAAGCAATATGGAAAGGGCATTGAGTTTTGATACAATTGCAAAAGAAGCTATTGCCAATTCTGCAAATGAGCTACTTCGTTTGGTGACTATTCCTCATAACTCAAAGGATACCCCTCAAACAGAAGTGCCTTGCAAATGGGTTGCCTCAAATCCCTCAACAACAAAAACTTTCTCTGCAACAGCCTATTGGTTTGGTAGTAAGCTACAGAAAGAGTTGGGTGTACCTGTTGGTATCATCAATTCATCTTACGGAGGAACGCCCATTGAGGCTTGGATAAGTGAAAAGACGCTGATAGACTTAGGGTTACCAAAAGATGCAAATAATGACCCTGCAATGGCTCGCTCAAACTATCAAAGTAGAAAAGTTAAGATGCAACCTATCGTTGATAAATACAATGCCGATAAAGAAGCCGCCAAGCAACAACACCTTCCTTCGCCACCTGTACCAGCAGGTATGGTGGGAGATTATCGTGGGCCGAATGTTTTGTACAATGGAATGATTGCCCCTTTAGTTCCTTATGCAGTAAAAGGCATGGTTTGGTATCAAGGGGAAAATAATAGTTATGTAGGAAGGGCAAATACTTATTATGAATTGTTGCCAGCCTTGATTAAAGAATGGCGTGGAGAATGGGGTGAAGGAAACATTCCATTCTTTGTTGTACAGCTTTGCCCT